>NZ_JBCGDP010000023.1:0-64630 GCF_038739875.1 Flavobacterium polysaccharolyticum | reverse complement strand
TTGTACTAACATCTAAAAAACCTTATAATTACAACTAAACATACCAAAAAAGGAGTAAAAATCCTAAGATTTCTACTCCTTTTATTTGTCAATTTACTCGGAAAAAGACTTTTTCAGTGGCCTCCTTCACCTGCAAGGTCTTTTTCCAGACCTTGTAGGTATTTTAACAGAGCACACCTACAAGGTTAAAAGAAACCTTGCAGGAAATCCGATAGTACATCCTTTTTTCGTGAAGAAGGATGTCATAAACTTGTAATGATTTACAATGTTTTCCTGCAAGGTCTTTTTCCAGACCTTGTAGGTATTTTGAAAGTAGCCTAAACCTACAAATCGGATTTGAATTTATATCGCATCAATAAAATAATGCTTATTAATTGATTGCACTAAAATCAATTGCCTCTCGCTTTAGCGAGAGGATACAATTATGAAGATGTAGAGGCTTTAGCCAAAACTCGTGTAGATTTTGGCTAAAGCCTCAAACTGAACTAACATTGGTGAATGGGCTAAAGCCCATTCCTATTCATTTTTTTGCAAACAACAGGAATCTTAACTAAGATTTATAAATCCTTAACCCCAACTTGCTTCATTATTTTGCGCGCTTCTTTAAATTCTTGTGGTGTTTTCACCTCAACCAAATCGCGTTTTTTTCCATTATTTAGTACAATGGCCAAGCGTTTTTTTCCAAAAAAGGAATATTCCTTTAGCCCTTTAATCGTGTTCACTGGAATTTTTTCTAAAGTCGTATTCTTTACCGTCAAATTATACAAGACCACAATAGATACCAACCCGAGAAAAATCCAAACCAATTGCATAAAACCCACATTGCTTATACTAAAAGTCGAGACATTCAGAATCGCGTTGAGTAAATTCAAAATCATCAAAAGCTTCAGTAAAAAATGGTGATTTTTCAATCCGTCTTGAATGACAAGGGTTTGATCTTGGGTGTTATAGTTTAATTTCATTGATATTGTTTATTATTTTTTTAAAATCCGTGATAATTGATGCTTAGATCATCTAGGTAATGTTTTTTTTATCCAACTCCGTTAATTCCAAAATCAAATAATTCCTTCGTTGTTAAGTTAATTTTTATTTCCCAATGTTTGCTACAACCATCAAACCAATTTTCCTTTTCTTTTTTCCAATTATCACTCTCATCTATCTGAAAACCTTTAATCTTTTCTATAACTGTGAGTTTGCTTTTATTAAAAGTTACGAAAATCACTCTTTCATTTTTTTCGTTAAAATAGCCAAAATATTGTCTTCTATAAATATTTAAATTCCTATGAATTACTGGGCAACCGCTTCCTTGATTCATTTTTTTGGAATTAATTTTTCGAATATTCTTTTCCAAAATATTTTCAGCAATTTTTATTTCCACAAGGCTCGGAGTAAATCTTTTCACATTCTGTAGACACATAAAACAAGCTCCATTTTCAGAGAATTTAGCACCAACTATTTGTCTGCGTTTTATTATTTCAGAATATTCTGTTGGTTTTTCAACCACTTTAAATTCTGAACTACAAGAAAATATAAAAAAAGTAAACAATAAAATAAGTGTCTTTTTCATACAGAATTTTAAAATTACTACCATACTAAATCAACTGTAAGAAGAAACAAATTATAAAAATTCTATTTATGGCTAAAATATAAACCGATGATTTACTTTTCTAAATCAAAAGTATGTCTTATCTAACTGTTTTTAACAGCTTCAAAAGTAATATGCTTTTTTATTCTTTAATTTTCGCTTTCAAACCTACTGGAATTTTCAAATCACCAGTATCGTATAAATTGATATAAATATCGATGGTATCTTTAGTACCTATTTCGGTTAAACGATAGCGATCTAACATACCTGTATTGTTTATAAAGCCATTCGGGGTGGCAAACGGGCAACAACTTCCCGCACGGAAATACATCATTTTTTTGTCATGGGGTCCGAACAAAGCGTTTAAAAAGCGTCTCTCGTTCAATGGTCCCGTATTGTCGTGAACACCGCCTACTTTGATTGGATTTGATTTATCATAACCATACGTTTTATCATCGCTCATTTCGGTTAACAAATACGTGTTATTATCAATAAGAGCAACAGGCTTAGTTCTAGTATCACCCACCCCTTTTTCTAGTGAAACCTTTGGTTTTTGGGTAGAACACGATAAAGTGATACCTATCAATAGTAAAAATAGTCTTTTCATAATTTTTTGGATTTAGATTATCAATCGTTTAATTAGTTTAAATAGGCTTTAACTTAATAATGTTGAAAGCTCATCTATTAGCAACTATAATATCTTTTATTACTTTCGTATCAACAGTGCCCTTAATTCCATATTCCTGAGGAGTGGATGGGCTTGTCCCAATCATAAACAAATGATTGAGTCCAGGATAACTGATACATTTTGCCTTTTTATTGTGTTTCACACCAGACTTCCAAAGTTCAAAATCCTTCATCGTGACTTGATAATCCCTTTCGCCTTGTACAATCAACGTTGGAATATTTACTTTTTGAATGTCTTTCAACGGTTTGTAGTCCAAGATTGATTTCCAATACGGAGCTGATAAGTCTAACGGTAGATTATCCTTGGTAGTATTTAAATGGAATGATTTTGAATGCAAATTTGTAATTTGTTGATTTATTTTTTCCCTTTCGGCTTTCATCTTGTTTGATGGATTGAGTAGGTATAGATAATCGAGTTGCTCTTGAATCAGCACATCCAATGGTCTTGCATTACCCGCCAATAGAATGATTTTTGAGATTTGGTTGGAACGAGTTGCAATTCGAGGCAATAAAAAAGCACCCAAACTGTGTCCCAAAACTATAATCTCATAGTCTGAAAATTGGCTATTACTTTTAAAATACTTAACAATGTTTAAAACGTCATTGGTAACTTCATCATCTATGGTACTTTTATCCGAAAAACTTTCAGGATTAGTATACGTTCTTTTATCAAAACGATAAGAAGCTATCCCATTCGCAAAAAGGCTTTCGGCAATATCTTTGAAAGGTTTGTTCTCAAAAATGGTTTCGTCTCTATCGTTGGGTCCCGAACCGTGAACAAAAAGGACTAACTTTTTTAGATTTCCGCTTTCGGGAATCAGAAGCGTTCCTTTCAAATCAATGTCATTGCTCTTTATAGTATACTCTTTCCCCAATGACTGCTGCGTTTTGAATTCTTTATGAGGCACAAAAAAGAAACCAATGATTTTACTTTTCTCATTAAAGGCTATTCTGATATCTAATTTCATCTTTTCGAAATCAGAATAATATGAACAGATTTCTTTTTCCTTATTGGTTTCTATAACCGACTTAAACTTGCCTAATTGCATTTCTAGCCTTTCTACTGTCTCTTTTAAAAGCGCTTCTGAGATTTTACTTTTTACCGATTCATCAAAAAAAGTATAGGCTCGGTTATAGTTTTTTTCGACCAACAATGAGGTTATAAAATCATTTCCAAGCGACAGCTTAGTGTCTTGAGTATAAGACAAAAGGGGTAATAAAGTAAAAAGTAAAAAACAAAAGGATAGAATTTTTTTCATGGGTTTTTGGTATTCGTTTATGTTGTGCAATAGGCTTAGCTAAGGAAAAAATTGGTTTTCAAAACAACTTTTCGCAGTATCCTTGGAGAAAGCTAAATTAGTTATTGTTGTTATGGCTTAGCTGTTCTGTTATTTATAACTTCTTCTTTTAAAATTGTATACTTCGCTAAGTTTTTTATCATAAATGTATGGCGATATTTTTGAAATAAGTAATGAATCTGTAATGTAAAATTTCTCGTTTTTTAGAATTACATAACCTGTATTTGGCTTACAATTTTTTATTGTCACACTATAATTAGAAACTATACTTGAGATTGTATCTTTTGGAGGTTTTACGACAAAGCTTTCTATAAAATAACATCCTTTGGGCTGAAAACTATTTAATACTAAAGTGTCATTGGTAATTATCCATTTCCCTTTTGAAATAGATTTCGAAATACAATTGTTTCGACTGTATTCAAATGTATTGTTAGAATTGATGGTTAATTGTCCGTCCAATGAATGCCATTTATGGATAAAATTATTTGAGACTACTGCATCTTTCTTTTCACAACTCAAAAAAGTAATTGAGAATAGGACAAGAATATTTAAGTATGCTTTTTTCATTTCATCGGGTTTGGGTTTAAAGTAAATTCATTTTTGGGATTTAACAACCCCAAAGCCTTTGGTTATTTCAAATTCATTGTTATTTGGTGAGGAACAATTATACAGAAAAACATAAATGCAATAAAAAAAAATCTGTTAGCAATTTCTTCATTACTAGCAGGGGAATCTCGTGATGGAAGATTTGGATATCTTTTTGTTATTGAATAAAAAATAAACAATAAAATTCTGCAATTAACTAAAGAATATAAAGGACATAAAAAGTCCAAATATTTGTAATTCTGATTAATAATTATATATGTAATCCCATAAATTGATAGTATAGTACAAAAAGACAAAATGATGAGAAATGATTTCTTTTCAATTAAAGATTTTTTATTAATTAAAAAAATAGCAGGAATTAAAGAATATGTAATTAAAAAAATCATTTGTATTTTAATTAGTTTAGACTTGTATTAATATTTTCCCAATTAAGTCAATTGTGAATAACTTTATAATGCTTTACATAGAAAATCAAGCTGTTGGCAAGTTGATTTTTATTTTTCTGCTAATCGGTTTTCAATATCCATTCTTTCGTGTAAAACCCTCACGACTTCAATTTCATTTGCTTTGCCTTTTTTAAAAAAAATCAAATGTGATTTTACTTTCGAGTAGCTATATGATTTTCTAATTTTACCAAAGTCTCGAGCCATTTCTAAATTATTGACGATATACTCAATTTCGTCAATGATTAAGTTGTAATATCGGTCTGCTTGTTCAACAGACCAATTTTCCGCTGTATAAATCCAAATGTTATTAATATCTTCTAATGCCTTTTCACTAATGATATATTCAGCCATTATTTTTGAAAATTAGCTTTTAGCATTTCAAGATTTTTATTGCGGTCAAAATCTTTAATTTTAGTACTCTTTTCACCAATTTTTAGTTCATTGATAAGAGATTTTGCTTTTATTTCTTCTTGTTCAAAAACTCTTAAAGCAGTTCTAACAACTTCACTTACTGAACTATATTTTCCTGTAGCAATTTGTTCATTAATAAAATTCTCAAAATAGTCCCCTAATAAGATTGATGTATTTCGTGCCATAATTTTTCTTTTTATCAAAGATACCAATAATTGGTATTAGTGTCAAATTTTTTCAAATTTTTACGCAAAGGTTACTGCTATAGTTTTGTTACTACAGCGGGTTAGCGTTTAAAGTAAGATTTTTTTCTGTTAGTGCTAAACTACTAAATACAAAAGCAACTTTCCATTAAGCCAAATGCCTAGCTTGCTTATAGAGTTCTATTGCGTCAAATTTAATTATTGAAATTCTATATCTAATACATCTCGCAATCTATTCAAACTCTGTTTTGACATTGCAGAAAAGAACAATCCTATAAAAAAGAACCTAATCATCAAAATTTGTCCAATTCCAATTAATATAAAAATTAAGATATCATTTGGTTTTTGTACTGTTTCAACTGTAAGAGCTATAATAGGTAATAGAAATATTATACTAAATAAGATTCGGAAAGCTTTATTTATTTCAACATTCACATATCCATTTTCGTTATCTATTTTTCCAGTCATTACACACAAAGCACCTTTTCCAATTTCCGATGAAATAATTTTAAACTCACCGTCTTTTACAATGCCTCGAAAAGATTTGTCTGTAAAATTGGACGTCATTTTTTCAGAAAATTCAGTTCTTCTTTCTAGTCTCTCGATAGTTTCTTCTTTACTGTCTAATAATTTAAATTTTAGTTCTTTTGTCGGGAATAATTCCATTTCGGTATTTTAAAATTAAGTATATCGTTTAACCCCTTAGCGATATGATCGAATTAAGGAAGCCTAAACTTTTGGTTTTGAACTGACTTTGCAAGTACAAAACCAACTTTAAATCAGGCTCAAATCCCGATATTTATACAAACTGTTCTTCGTCGTTTTTTAGGTTTGAAATTAATTTTCCGAAACATATCGCTTTTTCGTTGCCAACATATTTTCCATAATTTGGTATTTCTTTGTATCCTTTTTTTAAATAAAAAGCACAGGCTTCTTGATTTAATCTTCTCGTTTCTAACCAAATTTCTTTGTACGCTAATGCTCTTGCTTTATCCTCAAGGTAATCTAATACTTTTCCTCCAATACCTTTTCTACTATACTTTGAAAACATTCTTTTCACTTCTGCTATATCACTAGAAATTGGCCTAATAGCACCACAACCAACAACTTCGTTTGCCAAACTTGCTTTTACAAAAACCGATTTAGTGCTTTGTCCATCCCATCCTTGAAATGAATTTTTACCTGTATCACCAAACCGTTTTCCCAATTCTGATGATAATTCTTCAATTAGAGGAATCACCTCAATATCTGTTGGTGCTGTTTCAATAATTTGTATTGTCATATAAATTTTGATCGTTAAATTTCAATATCTAAAATGCTTTATTATATGTGTCGTTATACAATAGCAACTAACATCAGACTATAAAAAATCTCCGCTTATTGTTATTCCAAAAATAGGCAAATTACACAACACAAGAAAGAATAAGGGGTATGTATTGAAATGCGAGTACTATTATAATCCTTCCAATAAACACTAGAAAAGCAGTTATGAAAATAAAGTGTTTGATATTCGGGTTTATTCTTGTTGCTGCTTATTGAGTAAATACAGATTGCAAACGTACCAAGTTCTCTAAAAACAGCTTTCAATGACTTGAATTACTTGTTTTTAAGCTCCTTGTTTTTTTTAAAACAACTTAAAACCAAAAAATAAACCTCGCTTAAATATCATTAAACGAGGTTATTTTTTATGCTTATCTTGAAATTTTATTTTTTTAAGAGAGTTGCGCAACTGCTACCTGTGTTTGCGGCTGATGTTTTAAATTTCATTTTCCGATAAATCCTTTGCCAAACTTGCCATTTTAAGTTTTCTGTATCTCATTACATAGTTTAAGTCCGATGTGTTATCTATCATTAGTTGTCTGTTGTAATAATTTATGTGCTCAAGAATACCAAAAACGTTTGCAATACCTGCCCAAAACATCAAATTCTCCGTTTTTAATGTCCAATTGGTAATGTAAAGTTGGATCATAAATATTAACGGTATTAAACCTATCATAAAAAGGTTGATTTTTTTTGATTTTCTAAAAAATATTAGATTCTTATTTAGGTCAAATGGCTTGCCAGTAAGTCTATTAAGTTTTAGCTTCCAATAATGTTGCCCTTGAAATAATATAAAAATGCAAAGAACCAAACCATATAGAAGAAATATTATATCTTGAAATGAATTAGTAAAAAGCAGATAGATTGCAATTAATGGAAAAGTCAAAAATGCATGCATCCTTTCCATTGGATAATACCGATTCAATCTTTTAATTAATTCTTTTTTACTCATTTTTAAGTTTTTTTATTCAGTGGGTTTTGGACTAAATTAAGCTCTATTTTTCAATTTGCCAAATATACCAAAAAAGTAAAACCATTTTTTATTAAGCCAATTGTCCAAATCTTGTCAAATACTTGTCAGCAGTTCGTTGTTTTCTGTCTAAATTTATTTTCCTGTCATTTTTTTAAATTTTTCAATGTCAAGAAATATTATTCCCCAATTATGTCCATCTGGATCTTCGATATTTCTAACTTGCATAAAGCCTTCATCGATAGGTTCTGTCGGTTCTGTTCCTCCTCCATTTAGACCTTTCTGCATAATTTCATTTACCTTGTCTAAGCTTTCTACAGGAAGTGTAAATGTTGCTATTCTATTGTTTTTAGAATCTACTATATTTTTCTTTTCTCCATTTTTAGACATTTCTATTGTTTGAAGCATTACATAAATTTGGTCACTCCAAACCATACACTTTTGGTCGTCAAAAGTAAATAATGGATTAACTGTAAAACCTAATGCTGTGTAGAAATTCATCGAATTTTCAACATTTTTCACAGGTAGATTGATAAATATTTGTTTCATTTTATATTACTTACTGTTTATTCTGTTGTTCATTTACTAGTACCTACAAAGTCTAGTACTTCATGGATTAAACTCACTTTTTGGATTTGCAACATCTAGAGCATTCTGGATCCAAATACAAAACCAGCTTTAAATTAAGCCAATTGCACAAGTTCGCTGTAGTAGATATTATCGGCTGTCGTTCTTAACGTTATACTATTTCAGCTTGTCCGATTTGTCTAGCTCCTTCGTTTATCCACCAAATTCGCCCTTTTTCTAAATACTTTTCAATTGGTTGATTAATTAGAAAGCGAACTACAACTTCACGTTCTTCTCCAGGTTCAATTGTCGGTTTGCCTTCAAAAATTATTTCGCCAATATAAGTTTGCATTAATTGTCCTTTACCGTTGTATTCAAAAACGTGATTTGGTCTGTAACCACTAATAAATCCAGTTTTTCGTCCTCCTTCTTCTGTCGATTTGAGTTTCAACTTTGCTTTGATGTTCAACATTTCTCCAAAGTTTTCATATTCTAAATCTCTTATGCTTGTTAAAGTATATTTGTCATAAGCCATTACATCAAAAACTTTAGATTGTCCCGTGTCAAGCCAACGTTTGTATATGATATTTCCATTCATATATAAATACAGTTCATTACCTTCTATTTTCTTTAGTATTGCCATTGTGCTTATAATTGCCACTAACGTCAGTTTGTCTCAAAACCTCCGCTTATTGTTATCCCAAAAGTAGGCAAAATTGCATCACGCGAGAAAGAAAAGGGCTATGTTTTAAAATGAGAGCACTATTATAACTCTTCCAGTAAACACTAGAAAAAGGAGTTCTGAAAATAAATTATTTGACTGAAATTATGAGTATTGGGAGATTATTCTAGTTCTTGCTTATTGAGTAAGTACAGATTGCAAAAGTGCCAATTTTTCTAAAAACTACCATCTATAACTTAAGAAACCTATTTTTAAGGACTACAACAAAAATAAACCTCGCTCAAATATCCTTAAACGAGGTTGTTTTTTATAGCTATTTTGAAAGTTTAGTTTTTATAGAGTTGTTATGTTCTAGGCAGTTATTTCAATATTCCTTAGCAACAGATGCCACCATATTTTTGTTGAATCCCATCGCTTGAATATGTCTTATTGCATTTTCATTCGCTAGAAAAGTCAATTTGGGAATATTTTTTAACGGACAAAAACATTCATACAAAATTGTCCCCATGCCAACAAAATTAGTCATATCAATAACTACTTCATTCGTGTGTATTACTTTATTAATTGTCGCTGTCAATGCTTCTTTTTCATGGATAGAGAGAGAGCCATAGATTCGTAACCTTAGAGGTTGCTCTTCAAAAATTTTAACTGGTAAATTATTTACAAAATACCCTTCAATATGCTCAATATAGTTAACAAAAGATTGGTCGAAAATATATTTCTGAACGGTTTCAAAAAAGTTATTTACTAACATCAATTCATTAGTTCCATATTCTGGACATATAAATTCGTGTTGTTTGGAAATTCCATTTTCAATAATTGTACATTTAAGCCTAACACCGTCAAGAATAATTCTGTTTTCTTGAATAGCCTCAAGGACTATTTTTTTAGTGAGACGTTCAATTTCATTAATAGTCTCCGTGTTGTCAACTTTGATTTCCCATCTTTTTTTGTCTGCTGAGTTTATCTGAAAAATCAAATTACAAAAGACTGATTGTCTGTCTAGTTGAAAGTAACATGAAGAATTAAAAGAAGGATGTATTTCTAATGTAATCGTGGTCATTTCGATGTCAAATTGTTTATAACGTCAGCCTGCGAAAAAACCTCCGCTTATTGTTATCCCAAAAGTAGGCAAAATTGCATCACGCGAGAAAGAAAAGGGCTATGTTTTAAAATGCGAGCACTATTATAACTCTTCCAGTAAACACTAGAAAAAGGAGTTTTGAAAGTAATTATTTGACTGAAATTATGAGTATTGGGAGATTATTCTAGTTCTTGCTTATTGAGTAAGTACAGATTGCAAAAGCGACTACTTCACTAAAAACTACCATCTATAACTTTGGAAACCTATTTTTTAAGGACTACAACCAAAAATAAACCTCGCTTAAATATTCTTAAACGATGTTGCTTTTTATGTTTATCTCCAAATTTTACTTTTTTAAGAGAATTGTGCGACAGCTACGTGTATTAGCCCTTCGGTTTTATCATCCTCTCAATATATATTTTTTTTCAGCTTCAAACTCCTCTTTTGTTAATGTTCCATCATCATGCAATTCCTTTAATTCTTTTAGCTTTTCGGAAACACTTTTTTTATTGTTGTTTACAATAATCGTTTCCTTCTTATCGTTAGAAACTGCCCAAATTATAGCTACAATCCAACCGATAGCAGTCCAACCTAAAAATAAATTTAAAAGAAATATTGAACCAAAATTTCTATGACTATAACCAATTATACTTGGTAAAAAATATAATACTAATATTAAAATAATTCCTATAAATTCCATAATTTATTTTTTGTTTAAAATTTTACTGATTTATTACTAATCTCCTTTTTTATATTCTTGAATATCTTGGGAAGAATCACTAAAAGTTGTAATTATTTTCAGCTTTTCGTTATTTTCTTCAAAACTTATTTTTTCATCATATTCTGAATTTCTCCATCTTCCGCCAATATTAGCCCAAAGGACTACATTACTATCAAATTTAACCTTATATTCAAACTTCTGCCTGTCAGATTTTCTAATATAAAAAACGAAATACAAATCTTTATTTTTAGTTGCTTTGACTATTTTTGTTGGTTGTCCCATTATAGAAGCTATTGTATATCTTGCAACATCTTCATAAGTGAAATTTTTTAAAAAGTTTTCTTCAACTTTAACAGTTTCCACTTCATTTTTTGCTTTTTGAATTTGTTCTTGTACAATTTCATTATTTTGTCCACCTTGTTTACAATTTGTAAACATAATTACAATTAAAAAAGTAATAATAAGTTTCATTTTCATTTGGTCTTAGTTGTTTTTTTACGTTCTGCCGTAAACTAACGGCTAATACTCTGGGTAATTAATGAGTTTTAAATTAAGCTTAATCTTCGAATTTGCCTCATCATTCAAATACAAAAACAACTTCCTACTAAGCCTATTGACTAAACTTTTGGAACCGTTCCTAATTTAAAATTATCATAATAATTTAAAGCTAGCAGTGCAGCTTTTACTTCTGAATTTTTAGCACTAACATCATTCGATATTAATTCGTTTGCTACTGTTGTTCCCATTTTTAAGAATTTAATTTTTGGAAAATTACAATTACTAAATTCTACATTATTACGGTTTTCCGTAAAACAGCTATTTTTTTTAAAATATAAAGATTTTCTAAAAATTCACATTTTGAAGTTTCGTTTAAAACTTATTTATTCAAAAACAAAATCACTAGCAACCACTTTTTTTGGGGTAAGTTATATTTAATATATACCAAACGATGTTTCTTAAATATATACAATTTTCACTACAACCCTTTTTATTTGTTTATGTTTTTGTTTTGGGATGATTTCAAAATCACGTAATTGAATTCGACAAACACACACCCCCAGCCCCTCTCCAGAGGGGAGCGGTCCCTGCAATCATTGGAATTTAGTACTTAAAAATTGGAATTTTCTAGTGCTAACGTTCCTAGCCCTGATGGGAACGGCATCCTGTGGCTCTGGGGTTCAGAGCCACAGATATAGTGGACAGCAGGATTAGCTCCTAAACATTAATCCAAATGCCATCGCAAGCCCACAAAAGCACGAATGCCTTGGTTGGGTCCGTAGGCATAGGTCGGGTCGAAGGTGAGTGCATAGGGATTGTCGGGAGTGGATTGTGCAACGCCGTTGCTATCGAAGGTGACTTGCTTGTCGAAAGGGTCATTGGCTCGTGCAATCAAAAAAGGATTACCGCGATTGGGTGTCCAATTCAGGAGGTTTTTGACGCCGCCAAACAACTCCAAGTTGTGGAATTTCTTGTACGTGATTTGAATGTTTTGAATGCTGTACGGCAAGGAATACTCGCGACGCGGATCGAGGGGCGACAACAAGGGCAAACGCATACTGCCAGTATAACTTCCGGTATAATCCAAACTCAGGAACCAATTGGGGATTTCGTAGCTCAAGGCCCAAGACAAACTGACTTTTTCGGTAAACAGAGGTACAAAACGACGGCCTTCTTGCTCGGTCAACGGATTGAAGTAACTACCGCCCAAAGTCCCTCTCACCCCAAACGGACTGACCCAATCTAAGGAAATACTACTGCCGAAAATTCTAGAAAAACCATCGAGATTGGCATAAATAATTTGGTTGGGATTCGTATCATAATCGGCAATGATGCGGTTTTTGAAATGGGTGTACCAAGTCGAAGCTTCGAGGGTGAGCACGCCCGCTGTATTGGTATCGAATTTTTTGAGGTAATTCAGGTTGGCGGTATACGAAGTTTCGGGGTCTAAATTGCCTTTGAGCACCACTTCCCGAGCTCCCGAAAGCGCTTGATGGTCTTCGGTAAACAAATTCACCACTCGGAATCCTGTTCCCAAATTGAGTCTCAAAATATCGGTGGCGGTGGGTTTCCATTTCAGGGCAAGACGAGGCGTGACGATCGAGCCGTGCGCTGGGTGGTAATCGTAACGCGCCCCAAGCAGCAAACCCGTTTGTTCCGAAAGTTTGATATCGTCTTGGAGAAATCCACTGTAAATAGCGGTTTGGGAGGAAGTGGCCGTAGCGGGCGTGTTGTCGTTATACCAAGTAAAGCGCGCCGCGGCACCGAACAAAAGCGAATGATTTTTGAGCTCTTTGTCCCAAAGGTATTGCCCAAACGCAATTTTTTGGTTCGCCAAAAAAACGGAAGTACCATACACCGAGTTTTGATCGTGGCCCACCATCGAAAATTGCAGGCTCATTTTTTCATCCAAAGGCAATTGGTACTTGCCTAAGATTTCGTAGCGAGAGGTGTAAATGCTTTCGCCATAGACTTGATCGCCGCCGCGAAAGCTGGAATTCCACTGCATTTCGCCACCCCAACGGTCTTCATACAAATAACGGGCGACTAGACTCATTTCCTTTTTGGAACGGCGTTCAAAATGCCAGCGGCTAAAAAAGGAAACTCTTTTCTGCAAAGCAATATCCGTAAAATTATCGCCGTTGTTATCGACTGGATGGTCATTGTAAAACGTACTGAGCCCAAAAAGGGCCTTAACATTTTTGCCAATGTTGGTGCGATAGCCCAAATCGAGGCTGTTTTCTAACCAAGAAGTGGTCATCAAGTCGGCGGTAAATTGTGGGGCGTTTTGTGGTTTTTTAGTAATGATATTGATGAGTCCACCTACCGCCTCGCTCCCATACAAACTCGAAGCAGCGCCTTTGATGATTTCGATTTTGTCGATCATCGCATTCAGAATTCCAGACAAACCATACACCGTTCCCAAAGCACTCACTATGGGCATGCCATCTATCGTGACCATCGTATAAGGGCCGTCCAACCCATTGATCCGAATATCACCCGTGTTACAAACATTGCAATTGTTCTGTGGACGCAAACCGTTGACGTTTTGCAAGCCTTCAAAAACAGAAGCGGTGGGATTTTGTTTCAAAAAAGTAGTCGAAATAATTTCTACTGGCACTAGATTTTCTAAGCGACGCACGGCTTTCATCGTACCCGAAACGACTACTTCGTCGAGCAGTTGTTCGTTCGTCACCACATTTATTTTTAGTAGCTGCTTAAAATCCGCACTGCTGATGGACTGCGTATGGGTTTTGATTCCGATAGCAGCAACGCGAAGCATGTACCGTTGTAGCGGCAATTGAGGAATTTCAAAAAAGCCCAAACTATCGGTTTGAGTTCCAAAAGCAGTGCCTACAATGTCTATCTGCGCTTGTGGTACGGGTTGATTTTCGGAGGTGACCTGTCCGCGCAGCGTGGCTTTTTCTTGTGCTAAAGCAAGAGATAACGAAAAGAAAAACAAACAGCTATATAATAATTTCATTAGAGTAAATAATATTTTAGACAAATCTAAAAAATAATTTTATATTAACTTAAAAAAAACGGCTCAATAAAATTGAGCCGCTTCTTACCCAAAAACTAACCAAATTCGGGATTTACAACAAAAAAAAAATTATGATTTTAATGATCTCCGCTATTCTCAAAGCCTACAATAGATAGACGATAAGGAGTATTAGAGACTTTTATTTTTTTAGTAGTTGCGCTATTTTTTGTACTAAAGATTTGCAATTCGCCTGAAGCAGGAGCTGTGATGTAAACGAATCGTTGTGTAAACTCCATTTGAGGTTTTTGAGTAGAAGCTTTGTCAGTAGCTGCAATTAGATTTCTCTCAGAAGTAGCAACAGCAAGAGTTGCAAGATCATAAGCAATGAAATTACCGGAGTGCAACAAGATGCCTAGCTTCTTAGTATCGTAACTCACTTTACATTGCATAATATCAGTACTTTCAAAAATAGGTTTTACCGTTTTATTCAAAACATTGATGAGATAAGCTCCTTTTGCAGCTGTGTAACCTACAAAATTTCCTTTGGTTGCAGTTTCTAAAATTGTACCAAACCATGCTGTTCCAAAACCATCAGGATGAGGAATAAGAAATTGTTGTCCTTTGTTATCTACTACAAGAATCCCACTTGCGGAACCAAAAACAGCATAGTCACCATCCGATGCATTACCATGAATTCCTTTGGTAGCAATACTTGAAGCAAAAAGTTCTTTTCCTGTTTTATCTATAACTTTAACACGTTCTGGCAACACTCCTGGGATAGAATTGTCTTTCTCGGTGATAGCGTAACTTCCATTAGAGAAAACGGCCATAGCCCCATGATGTGCTTTTAAGCCAGCATTAATAATTTTCATTTTGGCGCCGTTAGTATGAATTTCTGATTCACTTGCAACAGCTAGTGTACCATCACCATCATTGAAAGTCAAAATTTCGCCATAGTTACTTTTGAAATGAGTCGGTTTTGAAGCAACTCCCGTTAAGGCTCCAAACTTTGGAGTTCCTTTGATATCAACATGATCGCCATGAAACTCAAGACCAGTATCAAAGGTTTCTGTCAGATCATTTTCTCTGTGAATGATTCCCGCAAAACGACCCGACTCCGTGGTGTACAATGCCGATTTAGGAAATTTAGCTTCAAAAGAGGTAGTAGTATTCAAAAAAGGATTGACCAAAGTCAAAGCGGTGCTTGTTTCATCAGAAACTAGAATACGCAAATATTTATATTCTGTCAAATTTTCATCTACTGTTTCAGAACTATCATCATCTGAACAGGATTGAACAAAAAAGGACAAAGCGACAACAAATAAAAAGCGAAATACATTAATTTTCATTACAATTGATTATTTAAAATAGGTTAAGGTTGATTATTCGACGGTTATATTAAAATCGACTTGAGCGTCTGTGGCTCCTCCAGCATTGGTTATATCGCCAATGGCTACATTTGGAGCACTCTTATTGGGACCATGTTTCAGTGTAACCCGAAGTACACCAGTTGCTGCCCCTGTTGTTTTAAAAACAGATTGTAAGCCCAACGGCATTCCTTTGGTATCAAAATTTGATTGAGTAGTTGCATAAGTTAATGGATTCAAGTTCCCCGTAGTTTGGTAAAACATTTGGTGCTCAAGCGCCTCTTGTTCAATCTCTCGCGTGATGTCAATGGCAGGATTAACTAACTCATTTTTAAAGGTTATCACTCCATTATACGTTTTTGCTTTTTCAAAAGCGCTGCTCACGGTTATCACTGGTGCATTAGCCCCTTCTCCATCTAAATCTTTGAATTCTAAAACCACATTCTTCCCTCCTTTTTCAGGGGTAAAAACTAAGCGTACTGTTGTAATAAATTCAACTTCATTTACTGGTTCAATGGGATCGTCAGCATTACAAGCTCCCAAAAGAACAATACTTAAAAAAGCAAATGCTTGTCGCAAAAAGCGTTTTGTATTCTTATTCATTTAATTCAGATTTTCGTTAAAAACAGCTGTAGGCGAACTACTTGTCGTGGTTCTTGGAATTGGAAAAGGATCTTTGTTGGAGAAAAAACCATCTTGCAAATCCATAATTTCATCGGGAGTACACAGACAACTGTCTAATTCTTGACGAATTTCAACTTCATTCAGACCTATTCCTATAAAAACCAATTCATTCAGACGGTCTCCATAGGCTCGGGTCCATCGTTCTTCAATAACCTCTTGAAACTCGACAAAATTTGAAAACGTCATGCGCTCGCTCAAAGGCATACTCGCCCACCAAACACCGGCACCTTCGGCTTTCATAGAACCGCCTGCTTGACTCCAGTTGATGGCTTGTTCGGGTCTGGAAGCGATCCAAAACAAGCCTTTGCTACGAATGATTGTTTGCGGAAAATCTTGGGTGATGAAATTCCAAAAACGATACGGATGAAACGGTTTTTCGTTTCTAAAAACAAAAGAACTAATGCCATACTCTTCTGTCTCTGGCGTGTGAATACCTTCTAATTCTTGCATCCAACCCGCTGATGTTTCGGCTTCTTCAAAATTGAATAAACCGGTATTTATGATTTCGTTTGGGTTAACTTTTCCTAATTCTGAAAAAATAATTTTAGCAACGGGATTTAGTTTTTGAATGGAGGCTTTTAGAATTTCCAATTGCTTTTGGGTAACCAAATCGGTTTTGTTCAACACTATCACGTTAGCAAATTCTACCTGATCAACCAATAAATTTACAATGGTTCGATTGTCATTTTCGATATTGGTGGCTTTGATATCTTCTAAGGTTTGGGCAGAGCCAAAGTCTTTGAAAAAGTTAAACGCATCAACCACAGTTACCATCGTATCGATATAACTGAAACGAGATAAATCAATATTTTCATCTTCATTGACAAACGTAAAAGTCTGCGCCACCGGAATGGGTTCACTAATTCCTGTACTTTCGATTAACAAATAATCAAAACGATTTTCTTTGGCTAGTTTTTCTACTTCGAGCATCAAATCTTCCCGAAGGGTGCAACAAATACAGCCGTTGCTCATTTCAACGAGTTTTTCTTCTGTTCGAGAAAGCGTCATTTCGTCTTTGATTAAACGGGCATCTACATTGACCTCACTCATGTCATTGACAATTACTGCGACTTTTAGTCCGTCTTTGTTATGCAAAATATGGTTAAGCAAAGTGGTTTTTCCTGCTCCTAAAAAACCTGATAAAACGGTAACTGGTAATTTTTTCATTGTTTTTTTTGTCTTAAAAAGATTGCTTTTTTGTGTTTTTAAAGTTCATCCAACCTAGCATAATCAATATCAAATTGAAAATTAGTAGCGGAAAAATGGATTTCAAGAAATGGATTTTTGAAGTATCATTAAAAGTTTCTACTTTAAAATTCTCCCATTTTTCTTGATTTACAGGAGCGTTATCAAATATTTTTGGATAAAAATACAAACGCAATTTTTCATGAAATTTCTGGGTTTCTTTTAAGAATAAAAGCTGGTTTCCTAAATCAGATTTGGCAATTTCATTCAGTTGTATTTGGGTGTGCAAACTGGGTATAAATTGTGCTATAAATGCCCCAAGCTCATTTCTTTGTTGCAATTTGGTTTCTAATTTTTTTGACTCAATTGCCGATTCATCATCGCCCATTTGTTGCATCGCAAAATACCAAAGCCAGCTGAATTTAGTGTCAGGCAAAACATAACTTTTAAATTGTGGATAATGCTGGTAGAATTTTTCCATTGTAGCTTTTTTATCCATATCCCATTTTTCATGATAGGCATTTCGTTGTTTTAGCGCAAGCTCAAAAGCCTCTGGAACGGGATATTTATTTACAAGGTATGAATTGATTGTTGCTGGCAAAATGATAATCAAAAACAACCAAATGCTTAGTAAAATTACAGCGTTGAAATTGGAATTTTTTTGAAGTGAAACAATATAAAAAGAAACCACAAACCAAAAAAGTAAGTATAAAATACTCAAAAGGCAAAAGGTAAAAAAGGATGGATCTAATGGGATTTGTAAAAAAAGAACCGCAACAAAAAGTAAAATTATCAATAACAAAACAAAAGTTAAAATCCTGATATAAAATAATTTAAGAACATATACAAACGTATTGTTACTTTGGGTAGCTACGATTTTCCAAGTCCCCGATTCTTTCTCTTCTGAAACAACATTGTACGTAAAAGCAATAATCAAGAGCGGAAAAAGATAAATGAGAACAAAACTAAAATCGAGGTTCCCTAACAGTAAATTGTTTGGATTATTTAATTCCGAATCGTATTTCTGACCTTCTAAAGCGCGAATGTTTACACTTTGAATAGACGGATTCACATCGCGCTGCCCAATTGCTAAAGCGTTTAATGGAAGCGTTTGGTTTACCAATGAAAATTTGATGTAATAGAGCAGCAGCCCCATTTCGTCTTTATGAAAAGTTGCATTTCTGGCAATATGTTCTTTTTGATAGCTTGCTGCTTCTGCACTATTTTGTTTTTGTTTTTGTTGAAACTGGTGCCCAATCAAAAGACTTATAAAGCCGATAAGCAACAAAAAAAGCAATCCAATTTTTGTTCCTTTTGATCGTATGAAGTTTTTAAATAATAAGTCTAACATATTAAATGGCTTTTAGATTTTTTATGGCTATTTTAATAAAGAAAAAAAGCAAGCCCATCCAGAGAATAATGGAAATAATAGAAATGACTTCGCTTTTTAAAACATCCCAAATCCCTTTGGGTTCATAATGAAATTCCTGTATGTCTGCCCAATGACTTTTATCAATTGCATCTGGTTTGCTTTTATCATTACTGATGTGTTTAATCTGTAATCTATTCATTTTTTGTGCCATGGTGTAGCGATACGCTTCGGCTTGTTTTTGAAAATCGATATACGAATCATAATCGGTATTAGACAATCCCATCGATACATTTTTGATAGCGATATATGGATTTATAAATGAAACTATTTTTGAAAAACGGTTCTGTTTTTTATAAATCTCAAGCAAGCTATCAAGATGCTTGTTGTAAATATTTGAACTTATTTTTTCGCCTTCGGTCATAATAAAACCAGAATAATTGAAAGGCAATTTTTGAATAGAATCTACTTTGTATGCTCGGAGCAATGAATCTTTTATTGCTTTATAATGTACATCATTGGGGTTGTGGCTGTCTCCTTGTTTGAGAATGTCTTTTTCAATATCGCTGTTGAATTGTATTTTTGAAGGAGCTTCATAAACATAAGCACCAATGGCTTGGGTTGTTCTTGGCAGAATTATGGTAAAAACCAACCAGATTCCGATTAAGGAAACCAAGGCTTTTTTTGATGTTTTGCTTGAAGCAGAAATTAAAACAGCAATGGCACAAAAGAAAATCAAATAGATAAAATGGAAGCAAACAAACAATAGCATTTGGATTGTTTCATCTATTGAAAGGGTAAAATTTTGGAGTAAAAGCCAAATAAAAACCAAAACAAGTAGCGTTGGAACAAATAGCATCATCATAACAGAGGCTACACCTAGAATTTTACCCAGTAAAAGTTGTTTCCAGCTAATTCCTTGACTCAAAATCAATTTCAATGTTCCGTTTTCTCTTTCGTAAGCAACCGAATTAAAACCCAAAAAGAAAATAAGCAGCGGTAACAAAATTTGTAAAACCATTGCAACACTTATTTCTCCAAAACGAAGCATACTGTTAGAAAAACCTGCTTCCGAGAAATTAGCTGTATTTTGCTTATGAGCTTCCAGAAATAGAACATTTCCAAAATAGGATTCCATTCCAAATTCAAAAACACTTAACAAACTACTTTCACGAAAAGCAAAGTTTCCGTAATGTGCCATTCTATGTGGGTTTTTATCAGGGTTTTTCAACCAATCTTCTCTTGATTGGTGTTGGTATTTTGTACTACTTTCATTTTGATTGGTATAATTTTCCCAACCCGTAAAAGCCGCGTATAACAACAAAATACCCACAAAAAGAAAAATGAAATAAACAGCCTGATTTTTAAAAACAGTTTTTCTAAAATGTTGCGCTATTACATTTTCTACAAATAATGACATAATTGTATATTAAAATTTATAAGTCAAAGTAAGGGTTGCATTTCTAGGCGCACCAGGAAATAATCGCAAGTAATTTTGAGCTCCTAACCAATAGGTTTTGTTGAACAAATTTCCAGCATTGACAGCAACTTGCATGTTACTTTTACTGGGTTTGTAGTACAAAGCAGCATCAAAAATTGTAAAATCAGGAAGCATAAAATCTCTGGTAAACCAAGGGATTTTGTTGCTTTGGTATTGCATTCCAAATCCAACTCCCAAGTCTTTTAAAGCCGAATCTGAACTGAAATTATAACGAGTCCAAAGGTTGGCACTGTTTTTTGGCGTGTTTTGTTTTCTTTCACCAATTAAAGCGGCATTGGCATCATTAGTAATTATAGCATCAATATAACTATAAGACGCATTGATTTGCCAGTTTGGAGTGATGTAGCCCGCCAAATCACATTCAAAACCTCGACTGCGTTCAGAACCTCTTGTTACCAATAAATCGGGTTGTATTGGGTCATTAGCATTCATCAAAATATTACGCTGATTGATTTCGTAAACGGCGGCATTAAAACTCATTGTATTATTTAGAAAAGTAGTTTTTAAACCCACTTCTTTCAAGTTGCTTTCTAGTGGATCAAATTGGCTTCCTGCGGGTAACGAACCTGTTTGTGGCATCAATGTAACCGTATTCGATTGTGGCTGATACCCTTCGAGGTAAGTTGTATAAACATTTAAAGTCTTATTAATGGCGTAAGTAAGGCCTATTCTTGGCAATAAAGCGTCTTTTTTAACCGTCAATTCATTGTTAGATTCGTAATTGGTAATGTCTTCAAACCATTCCTTTCTCAATCCTACTAAAAGAGTAAATTTCTCCCACTGAATTTGATCCTGAATATACATTGCATTTGTAGAGGTTAAGGCTGCTGGTAACGCAGTTCTAACATTCAGTGTATAATCCTCTACATTTCGGATGGTATAGCTTGGATTGTTTAAGTTAAAATAATTCACATTTGGCTTTGGCATAACCACTCCATCCACAGTTATGGTTTGATAATTGGCTGCGTTTGCTACAGAAAAAGAGCTGGATACTGTGCCATCTTTTAATAAATACCCTCTAGCCGCATTTTGACCACCGCCTTTGGTTTTGTTCCAACTGCTCAAATCATATCCAGCAAGTAATTTATGGTTGAGTTTACCAGTTTTTACATCAAAATTGAAATAAGTATTCAGATTGTCCACATTCCAATACTGCTGGCGCTGTACAAATTGCATCATTGCCAAGCTAGTTACAGGCTTATTGTTCATATCTACCGCAAAGGCATTTGTAGTTCTATGTTCTTGAAGGTTTTCTGTCCAGGATTGTTTCATATACGAAGCATTAAAACCTATTTTTGAAGTAAATTTGTGTGCTAAACTGGTCATAAATACCATATCTTTTGACTTAAAAAAATCATTTGGCGCACCTAAATTTAGACTTATAGGACTGCTGTTTAAACTGGTAACACCAGCAACTGCTCCAAATATGGGTTGCCCACGGTCTAGGTTTCCTGTCATATTACTTAAAATCAATTCGGTATTGATGGCCGTTTTTTCGTTGGGTATGTAACTGAAAGAGGGCGAAAACAGAAATGATTTATTACCCACTAAATCCCGATACGATTTTGCTTCTTGATAAGCAGCATTTACTCTGTAAAGCAATGTTTTGGCTTCATTCAACGGCCCAGTAAAATCAAGTGCTCCTCGAAAAGTACTAAAACTACCGGCACTCAAACTCACCTCTTTTCTGTCAACAGCCAATGGTTTTTTGGTAACCAAATTGACACTTCCTCCAGGATCTACGGATGAAAAAGTAGCACTCGAAGGACCTTTAATTACCTCCACACGTTCTATATTATTGGTCAATGGCTGCAAAAAGTAGTATTGACGCGTTCGCATTCCGTTTATAATTTGTCCCTCTTCATTTTGACTGATTCCACGAATCGTGTATTGATTGTAGTAGCTCGCTGGAATCACACCACTTGCCATTTTTACGGCATCGGCTAAATAAAAGGCGCCTTTGTCGGCTATCAATTCTTTGGTTATAGTCGATATCGCTTGTGGAATGTCTTTGTTAAGTGACGCTGTTTTTGTGGCTGAAAAAGAATAATCACTGTTGTATTTTTTGGAGGCACGACCTATAATTTCAACCGTTTGTAATTCGTTTTGACCCCTTTTCATTTCGATAGAATCTTTAGCAATGCTATCAAGTGATTTTTTATTAATTATTTGAGATTGTGCAAACTGCGATCCGAAAAACAAAAGCAATAATAGTAGTAAATATTTCATTTTATATTGGTGTGATTTTTTTATTTTAAACGGTTTTTAAGTAAAGATTTTCTAATTCGTTGGCAGATATTTTTTGAGCTTCTATAATCATAACCAGATTTCCTTCTTTCATAATTCCGATATGTGTGGCAACTTCTCTAGCCCTAAAAATATCGTGAGTAGCCATTAAGATTGCTGTTCCGTCTGCCGAAAGTTCTTTCAGGATTTGAGAAAATTCATTGGAAGCCTTTGGGTCTAAACCACTTGTTGGTTCGTCTAAAAGTAATGCGGTTGCTTGTTTTGCAAGCGCAATGGCGATACCTACTTTTTGTCGCATCCCCTTTGAATATCCTGCCAAGTATTGATCGTGTGCAGAAAGTTGCAATCCTACCTTAGATAAAAAATAAGTCAATTCACTTTTAGAATAATTAAATCCTGCCAATGCTGAAAAGAATTTTAGATTTTCTAAAGCCGTAAGATTAGGATATAGCATTAGTGTTTCAGGAATGTAAGCGACCTCTTTTTTGGTTCTTTGAGGGTCTTTTGTTACCGAGATTCCATTGATTGTCAAATGACCTTCGGTAGGTTTTATAAATCCCAAAAACAAATTGATGGTTGTTGTTTTTCCGGCTCCATTTTGACCCAAAAGAGCAAAAATTTCTCCTTTTTTGATGTGGAGGTTCAAGGAATTTAAGGCAACTTGGTCACCATATTTTTTGGTTAAATTTTGTGCTTGTAACATATTTTAGGTATTAAAAGGATTGGGGCTTGGTCTTTTTGTTTTGGATAGCATTTTGAAATAAATGGTTCTGGAATCTATTTTGAAACTATCATAAAACACTCCATCTTTTACTTCAAGCTTTTGAATAATTGGGGTCAATTTCAAAAACCGAAGTAGCTTGTATTCTTCCTCAATTGTATAAACTTCAAAAGCTGTTTCGATAGAGCAACCATTGCCCGATTTCATTATTCTAACAATCTCTTTTGGAACATCTTGTTCTAAGGTTGCAAATAGTTTTAATGATAGTAATAGAATTAAAAGTGTTTTCATAGTATGTCTTTTAAAACTCAATTAGAAATTCCCTGCCTATTATTTCTTTTTCTCCATCTGTGACTAAAAATCTATATATCATTGACTTTTCTCAAAAGTTTTTTTGAAATCATTCAGATTACCGTTCAATAGTATCGCTAAAACGAGAGTGTTAATATCTTTAAGTTTTAAAATTTTCAACAAACGACTGTTATTGCAATATTGTTGCAAATATATACAAATATTAATCTAATGCAATATTGTTGCAGTATAATTTTGACCAAAAAAAATCCCTTTACCAAAAAATGGAAAAGGGAACTTAAATGTTAGTAAGATGAAATACTAAATCTCCTCGAAAACCGCCACCGTTAAACCAGATTCTTGATTATAATCAATCTCCAAAGCTCCAGCTTCGAAAGTAATACTGACATAATCGCCTGACATGGGCGCATCCTCTCGCTCTGGTTTTATAGATAGCAAAGGTGTTTTGATGTTTTCTATCCATAAAGGCGAGGCAGAAACATCAATTCGTTTTAAAGATAAGGTACCGTTAAATTGTTCTGCTAGTTGTTGTTGTTCTTTTTCAAAATCATAATCAGTCACGATAGAAAATCCGGTATCCTCCTCATTGATTTTAAAAAACAATTTTTGATGATTCTCAAAATGCAACTCAACGGTATCAATAAAAATAAATTGATTGTCGGGTTGTACCAAATTAACCCACAAATGATAAAAGACAGCCGTTACTGTTTTTTGTTTACTAGTTTCTTGAAGTAAAGAAAGTTCTTCTGGAGAAAAAAAATAGGTAGCACTCATAACAATAATAGCATTTTAAACAGCTTGAATAATCCATTGAAAGTGCAAAAGTAGGCTTTCAATTGCTTTAATTAACGCAAAAGTTATTTTTTTTGATGATATAAAAAATGCAAAACATGACCAACAATAATCCCAAGTCCTCCGATGGGAACCAAATAGGTTTCTTGATGCAAAGCAAAATCCAAAAGCATCCCATTAAATACCAAGAACAAAGAAAACAGTAGTGTCAATTTGATATAAAATGGCCCTGAACCTTTCAAAATAGAAAAGATCAAAACAGCGGCTATTCCAAAAAAGAAAACATCAATCCAAGGGTTGTGAGCAATTCCCATAGGCAATACCGAAAGCAATGGAAATACAATACAATGTACCAAACAGATACTAGCACTCGAAATTCCCAAAACGTCCTGAACAATCAAAGCTTGCTTCTTCATTTTTTTGTATTTTTGTGAAAGACAAAGATAGCCTCTTTTTTATTTATTGCAACATTGTTGCGTTATTTATTTTTTTTATGAAAACTACCCGTAACACAGCGGCCAAAACAGCCATTGCTTCCCTTTTATCCGAATCAAAAGTGGCGCTATCGCATGTTGAAATTCAACATCAGCTGAACGGTCTTTGCGATCGCGTCACTATTTATCGCGTTTTGGATCGATTAGTAAACGAAGACAGTATTCATAAAATCGCTACTCCTGAAGGTACCGTAAAATATGCTAGTTGCCATCATACCCATACTCACGACCACCATCCGCATCAGCACAACCACGTGCATTTTCATTGTGAAAAATGCCAATCGGTAAGCTGTTTGGATGCTGTAGTCCCTCAGTTTGAAATTCCTTCTTCCTATGTGGTGAAAGAAACTAATTTCACCGTAACTGGAATTTGTCCCAATTGCCAATAAACTTCTTAATTATTTAGACTAGTCTAAAAAAATATTTAAAGTAAACTTTTTTGTATATATTTGGGTTTTAAAACACTATACAATTGAGTCATTCCTTAGAAGAAGTCAACCAATCGGTGACTACACAAAATAAAAAATCAACGTTTAGAAAAATCCTTGCTTTTCTAGGCCCTGCCTATCTCGTAAGTGTAGGCTACATGGATCCGGGAAACTGGGCCACTGATATTGCGGGTGGAAGTCAATTTGGCTATTCACTATTGTGGGTATTGCTGATGAGTAATCTTATGGCATTGCTATTGCAAAGTTTGAGTGCTCGTTTAGGGATTGTCACCCAACGTGATTTGGCACAAGCCTCACGCGAAACCTATTCGCCTTTTGTGAATTACATTTTATATTTTTTGGCCGAAATTGCCATTGCTGCTTGTGATTTGGCCGAAGTACTCGGAATGGCGATTGGGATTAACTTACTGTTTGATATTCCGTTAATAGAAGGCGTTTTGATTACGGTTTTGGATACTTTTTTATTGCTTTTTTTAATCAATAAAGGCATTCGAAAAATGGAGGCTTTTATCATTGTTTTAGTCGCCATTATAGGATTTTCATTCGTCTTTGAAATGTTTTTTGCCCAACCTGAAATGGACAAAGTTGTTTTAGGATTGATTCCCTCCATTCCAAATGAAGCTGCACTTTATATTGCCATTGGAATAATTGGAGCCACGGTAATGCCCCACAATTTGTACTTGCATTCGTCTTTGGTGCAAACCCGAAAATTTGATCGCAGTCCGAAAGGCATCCGTCAAGCCCTAAAATACAATCTAATTGATTCGACGATTGCACTGAATTTGGCTTTTTTTGTGAATGCCGCTATTTTGATTTTGGCTGCAGCCACCTTCTACAAAAACGGACTATTTGAAGTAGCAGAAATTCAAGATGCCCATAAATTTTTAGCCCCAATTTTAGGCACGAAATGGGCTTCTATCCTATTTGCCGTGGCATTGATTGCTGCTGGACAAAGTTCAACAATTACGGGAACTTTAGCAGGCCAAATTGTAATGGAGGGCTATTTGAATTTACGCATTCAGCCTTGGGTACGACGCATTATTACCAGAATAATAGCCATAGTTCCAGCAGTAATTGTAATCTTGATTTATGGCGAAAGTGTCACGGGAAAACTACTTATTTTCAGTCAAGTGATTTTGAGTTTACAATTGGGATTTGCCATTATTCCATTGATACATTTTGTAAGCGATAAAAACAAAATGAATGGTTTCCATATCAATACCATAACAAAAATAGCCGCTTGGATGATTGCTTTGATTATTGTTTCGCTCAACGCTAAATTGGTTTTTGACGAAATTCAAGGTTGGTTAACGGAGTCTCAAAACCCAATGGTGTTGTGGGTAACAGTAGTTCCTCTTGCTATCGGTTTCTTAATTTTACTACTTTATATAGTTATAAAACCGTTCTTAGCTAAGACAAAATATACCATACAAAATCATTCACCACATAATATGGCCTTGCAATTCAATGCTACCGAGGCACATCTCCCTCAAAAAATTGCTATTGCAGTCGATTTTTCTTTTGCCGATGAAACTGCCATTAACTACGCCTTTAATATGGGTGGAAAAGAGGCTAAATATACGCTGATCCATGTGGTAGAAACTGTTGGCGCTATGATGTACGGCAAACAAACCGACGATCACGAAACTACAATCGACGAAAAATTATTACTAGAATACAAGGAAATGTTTCAAGAAAAAGGTTTCCATGTCAAAACCCTACTTGGTTTTGGGAAGCCCAACAAAGTACTTCCAAAATTGGTCAATAAAGGCAAATTCGATTTGCTCATTATGGGTACGCATGGCCATACTGGATTTAAAGATTTACTATTAGGAACCACAATCGATCATTTGCGCCACAAGATTTCCATTCCATTAGTATTGATTAATAATGCTAAAAAATAAAATAGCCTCATTCTGGCTTTAAAAGCTGAAAGAGGTTAAAAATTCCATTTCATATGATGACCCACTCCGAAGAAAATTACCTAAAAGCCATTTATCATTTGACGGTGCAGCTAGAGACTGAAGTGCCTACCAATGCCATTGCAGAAATGATGGAAACCAAAGCCTCTTCGGTAACCGATATGTTGAAGAAATTATCAGACAAAAGCCTGATTCATTACATCAAATACCAAGGAGTTTCCTTGACCGATAAAGGAAGGCACGCTGCCAAAATGATTGTTCGTAAACACCGTTTGTGGGAAGTATTTTTGGTTGAAAAATTGGCTTTTACTTGGGACGAAGTACACGACATCGCTGAGCAATTAGAACATATCAAATCCGAACAACTCATCAATAAACTCGATGATTTTTTGGGCAACCCCACCGAAGATCCTCACGGCGATCCCATTCCTGATGCACAAGGAAAAATCACTAAAACAGAAAAGCTACTGCTCTCAGAATTGGCCGAAAAGGATTCCGCTATTTGTGTGGGAGTAAAAGATTCCTCTGCTGATTTTTTACAATACTTGAACAAACAAAAGATTGCTCTAGGAGCGGTAATCAAAGTATTGGGGAGAGAAAATTTTGATGCCTCTTTACATTTAATCATCAACGATACGCCACTTACCGTATCGTCAAAAATTGCAGGAAACTTGTACGTGAAGCGGATTTAACTTAGCGTAAGTGAACTAGCTTCTTCCATATGATTATTAGTGATATACTGAACCAAATAACGATGGTCTCTTTGGTCAAAAAAGACATACCAAGATGTTTTGTTATTTAACGAAATTACAATAAAGTAGCTTCCAAATTGACTTAAAAATTTAGGCGTTTTGTAGTGTTGCCTTACATCAATATACTTTTCGATTTCATCTCGAAGCGCAATTACATATTTTTCTGCATTTTCTATATAACTGAAATACTTTTCAAAAAATAGAATAGTAATTAAATCAATCAAATAGTTTTCAAATGATGGAGTATAGACTATTCTTTTTTCCAAGGCAAGGTGCGTAAATGGGTGTGAACACGTTTGACCAATTCCTCTCCTGAAATACCCTCAGACCATTTTTTTTCAAAATTTTCTTCTTCGGATAAAGCTCCTACTTGCTCTAAAAAAAACTGCAAGGCTTCTCCGTGTTTTTGTAAATCTATCGTTACCGATTTTGCTTTACCCGAAACATCTCTTTTAAATTCAACACCTGAAATATTTTTCATTTGTAGATTGTTTTAACTGTGATAGATGACATCATTTAGAGAAACATTGATCAGAATATTACCTATAAGACTGTGCTTCAAATCATTTGAATACAACACCGAGAATTGTATTGAACAAATTACATACAAATATAGGGATTTAACCACACCCACAATTCC
Organism: Flavobacterium polysaccharolyticum; assembly: GCF_038739875.1. Taxonomy (NCBI): domain Bacteria; kingdom Pseudomonadati; phylum Bacteroidota; class Flavobacteriia; order Flavobacteriales; family Flavobacteriaceae; genus Flavobacterium; species Flavobacterium polysaccharolyticum. Next base: position 36,134 of record NZ_JBCGDP010000023.1, on the reverse strand, counting down.
CGTCTCCACAGTTTTTTTTGGACTTCTTTTTCCAGAAAAACTTCCGAATGAGGAAAACAATGGCAATAGCCAATAAGGAAAAAGCGATGATTTCTTGTACCAACATAGTAGGTTCATTTTAAAGAATTAAACCCAGATTCCGCATTAGAAATCTGGGTTAAAGGTAGGCTTTATTTAAAATTTGGCACCAATACTGATGTAAAAAGTACGTCCGTCATTAGGCAATACTCCAGGTCCAGGATAACCTCCAGCACGACGTGTAGCATAACTAACATTCGTAAGGTTATTGACTCCCGACTTGATATTGTAATTCCCTAAAAAGTCATATTTCATAGAGAAATCATAGACACTAAATCCTGCTAATGCTCCCGTTACACCGTTTGCTGTTGGCGTTTCGGTGTTGTTGGCATCGGTATAAATCTTACTGGTTCTACGATTTTGAAACGTGGTAGAAATATTTTTGAAATCCCAGCTAATACCAAAATTGTGGATGTAGCGTGGCGCGTTTTCCACTTGTTTTCCAGCCAAATTGCTTTGCGTGATCTTAATATCTGGAATCGTTCCCGATACTTGAGTCAGTCTAAAATCAGAGTAAGTAGCATCTATAAAAGATAGCGTAGCAAAGAAATTAATATCTCCAATGGCTTCATTTACCTGAAACGCTTTGGTCACATTCACATTCACGAATCCTTCAAAACCTTTATGGATAGTCTCTCCTAAGTTGGTTCTAAACAAATAAGTGCTTTGCGTTGGGTCGTTATTGGTAAATTGACGAATACTTCCCACTCTGTTTTGATACAGTAAATAAAAATAAGAAACATCGAAATTTACAAATCCAAAAAGAGCACCACGATACCCTAAATCCAAATTGTAGCCACTTCCATCTTTCAAATTAGGATCAATCACATCGGTGGTTGCAGATGGCGTCAAATCCGAAAATAACACTGGGCGAAAGGCTTGCGAAAAATTACCGTAAAAATTGGTTCTTTCCCATTTGTATTCCACTCCTAAACCAAACAATGCCACATTTCGGGTAATGTCTTGTGGATTGGCCATCACATCATTACCATTATCAATATTAATTCTTCCTTCACTGGTAGAACGAATCGATTCAAAGCGTACACCAGGAGTCAGACTTAATCTTGGGGTAATTTTGAACTGATTTTCGGCAAAAGCCGCAAAATTATCAGTAGTAAAATCTAAATCGCGATTGTAACGACCTTCAATCGTCAAATCAAAATCGGAACCCGTTGTTCCTCTTCCTTGTTGCACACGGTTCATATTGGCTTGGTACAGACGAATACCAAAGGCTAATTTTTGTTCTTCTATTCCTAGTGTGTACTTAAAAATACTTCTGGTTTCTAAACCAATATTTTTATAAAAATCACGATCTACCTGACGATTGTCATAAGCATTCGTAGCGGGATTAATAGCATCTGCCACACTTGGAGCTGCCAAAAAACCTACCGAATTACGTTCGCCTATTAATCCAAAAAGTTTCGCATTAAAAGTCAAGCGATCACTGAATTGGGTATCCAAAATCAAAGCTCCAACATTCCAAGGCGTACCAAACCAGTTACGACTGCGAAGGGATTGCTGTGGATTGGCTTCAAATTGCGCATCTGTCAAACCTCCCGATTGTTGCATGTCATAATCCATATTGGTATATTCTGCCGAAAGTTTGGTTTTCTCGTTGAACTTGTACGCGAAATAGGCGTGGGTATTGCGCACCGAATAACGCCCATTTTCTCTCCAACCCTCCCCATTTCTGGAATGATTATATACGTAATAATCTATTTTTTTTGTGGTTCCACCAATGGCGTTATAGGAACTAAACAAGCCGTAACTCCCTACCGTGTTTTGCGTTTCGAAAGAGAAAGCCTTTTCGGTTTCGCTTTTTAATTCGTAGTTGAGCATTCCGCCAAACTGTGATCCAAATTGTAGTGAAGCGCCACCGCGAACCAACTGAATATTGGCTACTGCTTCCAATGGCGGATTGTAATAGGCTTCTGGATATCCAAATACATCCGATGAAATATCATAGCCATTCTGACGTGTATTCAACTCCCAACTTCTGTTTGGACTCAACCCTCGAACTCCCACATTGATTTGTATTCCAGACCCCTCATTTTCCCAAATCGAAACACCAGGTACTTTCGCAAAAATTTCTCTTGCGTTGTTAGTCACCACATTTCCATTGGTATTTAATAATGAAATCACTTCGTTTTTCTTTCCAGAAAACAAACTATGCCCTTGCACTTCTTTCAAGCGCTCTACAGGCTGTTTTTTATAATAAACGGTTACAGGATATAACTTTTTTACAGTATCATTTAGGGCAACATCATTAGCATCTTGTTGTCCGAAAGCCAAACTACTTGTCACTAGTACAAGCGCAGAAAAGAATAATTTCATTTTTATTTAGATTAATTCTACACTGCAAATGTAAGTTCGGATTCTTATTTAGACAAATTAAAAATTGTTTTTAACGTTTGTTTTAGCACCTAACTAAGTAATTGATACGCTACTAAAGCCACCGTATAAGCAAAAGCGCTCATAAAAAGAAGTTGTCCCAAAGGCCATCTCCAACTGTTGGTCTCTTTGCGAGTAACAGCGAGCGTGCTGACGCATTGCATAGCAAAAGCATAAAAAAGTAGTAAAGAAATCCCAGAGGCAAAATTGAAGACTTTTTCACCTGTTAAAGGATTGATTTCGGATTGCATTTTATTCTTGATGGTGTCTTCATTATCGGTGTCGCCAACGCTATAAATCGTAGCCAAGGTACCTACAAAAACTTCTCGGGCTGCAAATGAACTGATAATGGCAATTCCTATTTTCCAATCATAACCCAAAGGCGTCAAAACAGGTTCAATAGATTTGCCCATCAATCCGATATAAGAATTCTCCAATTTTTGCGAAGCGACTTCGTTCTCAAGCTCGGTTGCTGAAAGCGGTTTATCAGCGTGTTTGTTTACTACAATTTGCTCCGCATTACTAAAGTTTTCACCTGGACCATACGAAGCTAAAAACCATAAAATAATCGAAATTGCCAAAATGATTTTTCCAGCACCAAACACAAACGCTTTGGTCTTTTCGATCACGTTGATGCCTACGTTTTTAAACAAAGGCAATTTATAGTTAGGCATTTCTACAATGAAATAGGACTTCCCTTTGATTTTCAACATCTTATTCAAAACATAAGCTGAAAAAATTGCCATTCCAAATCCCAACAAGTACAACATCATTAGCGTCAGACCTTGTAGATTTAAGATTCCCAACACCCTTTGATCCGGAATCACCAACCCAATAATGATCGCGTAAACTGGCAAACGCGCAGAACAAGTGGTAAACGGAGTAACCAAAATGGTAATCAAGCGTTCTTTCCAATTTTCGATATTACGAGTCGCCATAATCGCCGGAATAGCACAAGCCGTACCAGAAACCAAAGGCACGACACTTTTACCCGACAACCCAAACTTACTCATAATTTTATCCATCAAAAACACCACACGACTCATATAGCCGCTTTCCTCGAGTATCGAAATGAACAAAAACAAAAAAGCAATCTGAGGAATAAAAATTAAGATACCGCCAATTCCTGGGATAATCCCCTGCGAAATCAAATTGGTCAACATACCTGCAGGCAAAACCTCAGCAGACCAAGCACTCAAACTAGCAAATGAGCTATCGATAAAGTCCATTGGGGCTTCGGACCACACAAAAATGGATTGAAAAATACCAAACAAAATACAAAAGAAAATCACATAGCCCCAGAATTTATGCGTCAACACACGATCCAATTGGGCTCTAAAATCTTTAGCAATAGATTGGTCGATGGTCAATCCCACTTTCAACACATCGTTGATGAATTGGTAGCGCTTAATGGTTTCTTTTTGCTGCAATCGTTTCAAATCCGAATGCGATTTGGTGAACGTACTCTGAATTTCTTTGCGCTCTAAATTCAAAAAGTTCACATCTTGGGTAATCACCAACCACAACTTATACAACAATTGATTCGGAAACGCTTTGCGAAGATTTTCAAAATATTCCGAATCAATAACAGAGGCATTCAAGCAAGGTTCATTAGAAATGGATTTATACGAAACAATTAAATTTTTCAATTCCTCAATTCCAAATCCTTTTCTAGAACTTACCAAAGCGACTTTGGTTTTCAGCTTTTCTTCTAAATAAGGAATATCCAAGCTAATGCCTTTGTATTCCATTCGATCCGCCATATTGATAACCAAAATCGTGGGAATTTCAAGGTCTTTGATTTGGGTAAAAAGCAGTAGATTTCGCTTTAAATTCTCCACATCTGTTACCACAATGGCTACATCGGGATATAATTTATCGTTTTTATTGAGTAATAATTCAATCACTACATTTTCATCAATCGAGCTGGCATTCAAACTATAGGTACCTGGTAAATCCAGAATATTGGCTTTGAAATTATAAGGCAACTTACAAAAACCTACCTTTTTTTCTACCGTAATTCCAGGATAATTCCCTACTTGCTGGTTCAAACCCGTTAGTTGATTAAAGACAGAGGTTTTCCCCACATTCGGGTTCCCTATCAAAGCGACATTGATGTTGTGATTGCTGGTCATTAGCTTTATTGGATTCGTTCCACTTCTATTTCCTGAGCCGTTGCTACTCGAATGGCTACGTGCGATCCGTTAATGTTTAGGTACAACGGATCTCCGAAGGGAGCGATTTGCAGCAACTCTACTTCATTACCCGGCAAACAGCCCATTTCGAGCAATTTTAATGGAATGGCATCAATATCAAAGTCTTTGATAATAGCTTTTTCTCCTTTTTTGAGTGAATGTATCGTTGTTGACAAACCTTATTTAGATTGAATTAAGATTGCAAAAATACATATTATAATAGAAATTCAAATGATAATTGTCACAATTATAAAAGAAGTAGCCACGAATTCACGAAGTGTATCAAAAAAACTATCAAAGTAGAAATCAAGTTTCACAAATAATACAACTCATAAGTATTTTTGACTTGAAAAGGCGGAGCTAATAAAAAACACATTGAAATTTGTGTATAATTAGTGCAATACGTGGCAAAACTTTTAAAAGCGAGTGAGTAAAAGAAGAACTAATTAGCGCACAAAAAATTAATATCTTCTATCAATCGCGTCATATCTTCTTTTTTGGTTCCATCATAAAAACCACGAACGCGTCTTTTTTGGTCCACCAACACAAAATTCTCGGTGTGTACCATATCGTACAATTCTTCGGGTTTTCCCAATTTAACGGCCAAATATGATTTTCGAGCCATCGTATAAATGGCCTTTTTATCGCCTGTAACCAAGTTCCATTTGCTGTCTATCACGCCGTGTTTTAGCGCATATTCTTTTAAAACTGGCACACTGTCGGTCTCTGGAAAAACGGTGTGCGACAACAGCATTACTTTGGGGTTATTTTTGATAGCCGCTTGCACTTCGGCCAAGTTCTTGGTCATTTTAGGGCAAATAGAACCACAGGTGGTAAAGAAAAAGTCGGCCACATACACTTTCCCTTCATAATCCTTTTGGGTAATGGTTTTCCCGTTTTGATTCACAAACGAAAAATCGGCAATCGTGTGTGCCTTACTCACATATTGCACCGTACTGTCCACCAATTCAGGATTCACGTCGGCAGGATTGTAAATAGGCAAACTCTTTTGAGGCTTCAACGCATTGTAAAACAAGCCAATAGTAATCGCCGAAAACACCAATAAAACACCAAAAAATATACGATACTTATAGAAGAAAGCTTTCATCTGTAGGTTTTTAAAATAAAATAGAAAGTCAACATTTGAATTTCGCGCAAAATTACAAAACAACGGTCTGCCTTACACTACTCTTTTTAAAATAATACCAAACAAAAACACATTTTACCCCAAATGAGTTAAGGTATAATGCCGATATAGTATGAAAATAGTTCAATTTTTATTGAACTATATTGACCCGAGCGTTAGCGAACAGGCGAAGCAATACATAATCGGTATAATTTGGGCGTGCCCCTTTGCCTCGTAGAAAAAACGAGGCAAAGGGTCGGGTCTCCGTTCCCGCTTTTTTAATTCCATTGCCTAGGGTTTAAACCCTAGGCAATGGAATTAAAAAAGAGCTCCACTCCACCCCTCACGCAAAAAAATTTCACAAGACGTTAAACTTTTAGTGAACTGAATTGTGTCTTTTAGTACATTAAGATGTATATGATTCTGCAAAATAGTATCGCAATTGCCATTTTTGATTTAAAACAAAAGCAGTTTTGTACTTGTTACAAAACTGCTTTTTCTATTACTCTCCCATTATATACGAACTCGATTTAGTTACTTCATAAATTGGAATTTCATCTTTTTTTACTTCAGAGTAATCAAGAATATAGATTACTTTACATTTTTCAAAAGCCTCATAGGTACTCCTATATATTCCATATTTTCTGAAAAAATCAATCCCGATAATTTTACTCTTGATTTTTCTTAGGTCTGATTTTTTTATTAATTGATAATCTGATTTCACACCCAACTCCCTTCTTTTATAATTCGGATATTCACTAACCCAAAATTGCAAGTATTCAATTTTGGATTTTTCCTTAAATTTTAGAATGTACCATCTTTTAAAACCTTTACTTCCTTCTGGAAGTATAGTTTTGGTTTGCCATTTATTTTCTTTAAATCTTACAAATATGGTATCAAGTGTTCTTATATTAGAAATATCTTGAGAATAGATAATTCCAGCTATAAACAGCATAAATAAATATAAATTTTTCATAATCTATCGGTCTAATTCAATTTTTCCAGCTGTTACGTATTGATTAAACAAAGAAAGTAGATTTGAATCTTTTAAAACATATTCTTTAAAACAACTCGCTTCATCCAATCCGCTATAACTTATAAACTTATAAAAATCAGCCCAATTAAAGGGTGCATTGGTTAGTGGATTTATAGTCGGATGCATAGTATATCCCTCTAATATAGTTCTCCTAGGTGTCTTTGTTACCAAATCCCTAATCTCACCTAGTACTTTTTGCATGGTAGGTATCATATTATTGTACATAAAATCATGTTGTGCCAAAGGAGTAGGATACATTTCGTTTAACGTAGATACAAAATCAACACCAACATTAGAATTCCCCGCTTTTACAAAAAGATAAGCATGAATGCATTCGTGAAATATCGTTTTGGCATTTTCAATTTTGGTTTGCCTCATTGTTCCATCAGGGCTCAAGATTTGCTTGCTAATTTTTATGACTATGTTTCTGCTTACAGGATCTTCGCTTGTGGTCGCGTGTACTTCATTTTTGGTGGGATCGTTTTTTTCATATACATGATCCATAATTTAAATTTAACATTAAAGCACAAATTTTTCTAGAAAATCAACCATCTCCGCGGCATATTGTTGACATTGAGACTTCATATAAAACAATTTTACCTTCTTTTTTTTCAGTGCAATCTATAATGTAAATTGTCCTATTATGATTTAAAATTTCAGCAACAACTTTACAAAGATCATTTCTTTTTAAAAATCGCCGTGTAATAATTTTTGAATCGTTTTTCTTTATAAAACTTTCATCCACTATTTTTACATCCGATACAATGTTGGCTATTTTTCGCTCATAACTTTGATATTTATAATGACTAAAAAAAAACTCTTTTTCAAAACCATAAAAATGATATGAGCGTTCAACATTATCAGGAGAAACTCCCTTTCTTTCAAACTTTTTACCTTTGAAAAGTACATAAATGGTATCAGCTTTCTTTAAAGCTTTATAGTCCTGACTATAAATAGAGGTATATGTAAATATCAGAATTAAAACAACTATTATCTTCATAAATGAATTATTTAAAATTAGTTCTTATTAAGATAGGCCTCACCTTGACCATTATAATTATTAAAAGTCCTTAAGATATCGGAATTGGCAGGAAAATCTTTAATAAATATTTTTGTCTCGCTTAATCCTGATAAACTTAGGTATTTAAAGTAATTTTCCCAATTCCATATCTCGAATGCTGATCTATCAACTTTGGTATAAATTTTTAGATCTACAAGAGCATTTCTTCTATCCTCAGTTGTTAGCTTATCCTTTAATTGACTGAGTATACCTTGCATTGTTTTTACCATGTTTTCATACATAAAGGTATGTTGGTCACTGTCCTTGCCGTAAATTGCATTTATAACTTTTTACAAATCCATTTCTTCAATACCTGGAATACTTGCCCCAGCATTAGGGTACATTCCTTTGATATGTAAATAAGCATGAATGCATTCGTGAATAATTGTTTTTGCATTAGCAATTTTTTAGGCACTATTCAATTGGATTAAGATTTACATTACTAATTTTTACCTCCCTTAATTTTATTGTAAACCAACCTATATCATTATAATCTATCAAATAAATCTTCTTTTTATTTAATAAAAGTTCTTTAGCATTTTGATAATTATACATATTAACTAAATAATTATAATTAACTAAAACATCTTTATGCTTTTTTAAAAATGATTTATTTAATTTTTTTTCTTCTGCAGCTTTTGGGTTATGATAAAAAATAATCTGTTTAAATTCATAAAACTTATCAAAGTTAAAATAATAATCCCCAAACCCTTTTTTTTGAGCCAAATATATTTGTTTGTAGGGTTCTTTTTTAAATATGATATAAATGGTATCTGCTTCTTTTATTTTATTAAAATCTTGTGAATAGGTTTTTATATAAAAAAGGAGTATAATTTTAAAAAAGAAAAATTTATTTAATGTAGCCATGTTTGACATCGAATTTTGTATTGATTATAATAATTCATTTTAATAATGCTTACTATCGTTTTTATTGTTCCATCTTGATTAAAAGTTCCAATTTCGCTTTTAAAAAAAGCACAATCTTGTGATTTCGACAAAGTCAAATTATGATAATAATGAACTTCAAATAAAAAGGAGTTTAGAAATACAAATAACTTTTTTGATTTTCAACATATTCCACTTTAAAAATTATAATCTTTCAACCAAATCCTATCTATCGAACACCATAAAACTCACTGAATTTAAGAGTAATTGAGTTCACTCTATACTTTGCTTCCAAGTACCTATTACTTTAACCTCAAGAAGTTTAATTGAAAACCAACTAATATCTTCTTTGTCAATCAAATACACCTTTTTCTTATGACCAATCAATTCCGTAGCTTCTCCCAAATTATATTTTGTCAAGAAATCATAGGTTATAATTATATCTTTGTTCTTTTTCAAAAAAGACTTTCTTTCTCTCCTTTCTTCTGGAGTTAAACGATAGTGATGTACAAAAGTCATAAAACTTTGAGAAGTTTCATTAATTCTAAAAATATAGTTATAATTTAAGTTGCCTAATTCGATTCTATTGTTTTTTTCAAAAAATTGATTTTTATCCCTTTTAAAAAATACATATATAGTATCAGCCTTCTTTATCTTTTCTGCATTTTGAGATAAAATAGTAATTGGAATAAATAAACAAATAAATAAGTAAATTTTCATCTTTTTCGTTTTAAGGGTGTAAATACAGTTTTCCAAAATTATTATATTGATTATAAGCATCCATTAATGCTTGATTAATAATAACTAGAGGTTGACCATTAATATCTAATGTACCTATTTCATTTTGAAAAAAAGAACATCCTTGTAAACCTGATAAAGCCAAATTGTGATAAAATTCAGACCAAATAAAGGGTGTTCCTACTGATCCTTTTGGAATATGCATTATTAGCCCTAACATTTCAGTATTATTTGCTGGTGTTACCAACTTATCTTTTACATCTGCAAGAATAGTTTTCAAGGTTGGTAACATAAAATTGTAAATAAAATTATGTTGGTCTTGACTACCATTAAAACCGTTGTATTTTTGGTTTACAACATTGTAATAATCTAAATTATTTAGTGTTGGAATGCTCATTCCTTTTCCTGCATCACAGAGTTTTACATTTAAATACGCATGAATGCATTCGTGAATAATTGTTTTAGCAATTTCCATTTTGTTTGAATTTTTCAAGAATACAGGACTTATTGTAATTGTATTGAGCAATGGATTGTTTAGATCTGTGTTTGTATTTCCATTGGCTCCACTTGAAACATTTCCAATTTCGAATTTAACATTAAATCTTTCGCTATCTTTAAATAATTCCACAAATAGTTTTTGAAACTCTGGCGATTCAGTCAAAGATTTATATACCTCATTAAATTTTTGATGCTCTGGTTTCGTTATATCATAAGGAATAGATGATAAATCAATATTCATTGGCGACTTAAAAGAAGCGTTTATGTCAAAAAACAAATTGGGATTAGCGATTTGCTCTTTAAGTAATGATAAAGCAAAAAGATACTCTACTTTGGTTTTATTTACAGAAAAATCTAGTGCCGCTAGTGAAGCCTGTTTTGCTTTATTTTTATCATTGCTTGTTCTTATATAATCTAAAATAAGTTTAGAAAATTCATCTTTCCCATGTAGCCATTGCCAATGTTGCAAAGAAATGGCCAATTCAGCTCTCAATATTTGAAGCTGTTCGGGTTCTGCTTTTATACCAATAAAACCAACTGGTATAATATCCGGGCAAGGGTCATTGCTCGTCTTTTCAGTTACATGCTCGCTCTTTCTAGTGGGAGGATACCAATGTAAACCACAATCACCACAACTACAGCAACCATCTCCCGCTGTACTTGGAGTACTAATAGAAACATGTAGACCTTGTCCATAAGTCGCAGGTGGGCTGTTTCCAAAAGGAGTTCCAGTGTACATTTGGGTACCTCCACTACTTACACTTGAGCCAGAAGTAATAAAGGAACTTACGGTGGGTACAGGATCTCCATTAGGATAATACTTGGGTACGCAATCTATCGCGCTTTTTCCTTTTTCCTTAATGGATTGTTTGTCAAAAAATGAGGTATAATAAAAAAGATCAACTTTCCCTGTAAAATAATTCATGTTATATCGACTATTTCTATAAACCAAATAACTTTCAGGATTACAAGTATACCTCTCCACAAAAGCATGCTTTTCACCATTTGGCAAAAAATTGACAATCAAATTATAAAAAATATGCTCGGGAGTATCTTTAAAAGTAAATCTTATGTTGTAATTTTTGTTTTTTATGGTATCAATAGTTTCCTGTATTTTTTCCACTTCAAAGGTGGCATCAAGTGAAATTGCATTTGATTTGCTGGTTTTTCCTTTTTGGGAAATATCACCAATTATTGATGTAATGTAGTTTTCTACCTCTGGTACATCTTCCAGCGCGATAGACTTGGTCTCAAAAGGCAACGGATTTGCAGTGTTAGCTTGACTTTCATGTAAATCATTAATTTCATATTCACAACTGCTTAATGACAGTAACAGGGCAAGAACAAAGAATGTGGCTGACAACAGATATTGATAGCGAAACTTTTTACTACTTCTTTTCATAAATTATTTAAAGTTATATTGAATAGTTTGCAAATGTAAGAATTTAGAACTGTAAAAAAATACCCACTTTTAGTGATATTTTGAAAACTGTTAATCAAGCTAATAAACCCTCACGGAAAAAAATTTCACGACACGTTAAACCTTTAGTACACTATGAAGTCCAATAGGGTATTCTTGCCCTTGGCATAAAAATTTCAAGAGTCAAAATTCGAGAGAAATCTTTATTTTGCTGCTAATTTTATGCAAGCAGGAAAAGGAATTCCATTGTGACGAATTCTCTTAATAATGTATTTTTTGTCGAAAAAAAAGCAAGGTTGTTGTAACTATTTTTTGCTTTTTGACACGAATGTATCGTAACTAATTCAAATTTTAATATGACCCCTAAAAAGTCCACCACCTTACTGTTTGTCCTGCCAGCAGTTTTTAGTTTTGGATGGAGCCAAGCGCAAACCGCTTCGGCCACCAAAGAACCAGGAATCAATATCCAATATATGGATAAAACCATCAAACCAAGCGATGATTTTTTCCGATATGTAAACGGAACCTGGTTGAACACTACCGAAATCCCAGGCGACAAAACCCGCTGGGGAAGCTTTGACGAATTGCGTCAACGCACCGATACTGACGCTTTGGCGATTCTAAAAGAAGCCGCCAACAACCCAGCGTACAAATCCAACACCGACCAAGGTAAAGCCATCAATTTGTACAAAACAATGTTGGATACCGTAAGCCGTAACAAATTAGGTATTGCTCCCCTAAAACCTTATTTGAAAAAAATCAACGCGGTGAAAAACGTAAAAGATTTACAAGCTTTATTAATCGAAATGGAACCCACAGGAGGCATTGGTTTCTTTGGCGCTGGTGTAGGAACCGATGCTAAAAACAGTAATGTCAATGTAATTAATTTAGGACCTGGAGGCGTAGGCTTACCAGACCGTGATTATTATGTAAGTGACGAAAAGGATTCTAAAGAAAAAAGAGAAAAATACGTACTTCACGTGGCTAAAATGTTGCAATATTTAGGCGACAAACCTGAACAAGCGAAAGCCAATGCGGAGAAAATTTTGGCTTTAGAAATCGAAATGTCTAAACCTCGTTTTGACCGTGTAGAAAGAAGAGACCGTCGTAAATCGTACAACCCAATGACTGTTGCGGAAATACAAAAACTAACGCCATCCATTGATTGGACTACGTATTTCACTAAAATTGGTTTGCCTACGAATCAAACGATTATCGTGTCGCAACCTAAATATATGACGGCATTAGAAACGCTTTTTAAAGAAAATAAAGTAGACGACTGGAAAGCCTATATGCGTTGGTCTTTATTGAACAGAGCTTCTAGCCAATTATCGACAGAAATTGAAAAAGCTAACTTTGAATTTTATGGCAAAACCTTAACGGGTGCTGTAAAACAAAGACCTTTTGAAGAAAGAGCTTTACAAACCGTAACAGGATCTGTGGGTGAAGCTTTAGGAAAATTATACGTAGAGAAAAAATTCCCTGCCGAAGCTAAAGAAAAGGCAGCAAAAATGATTAAAAACATTTTCCGTGCTTACGAAAACCGCATCAACAACTTACCTTGGATGTCGGCTGAAACGAAAGTAAGTGCGATTGCCAAATTAAACAAACTAAGAGTTAAAATTGGTTATCCAGACAAATGGAAAGACTACTCAGCTTTGACTATCAAAAGTCCAGCAGAAGGAGGAACATTTTTTGAGAACGTAAGAAACATTGCTATTTGGCGTAATAAAGAAAACTTTGCTGAATTAACAAAACCCGTAGACAAAGACCGTTGGGGTATGGCACCACAAACGGTGAATGCTTACTACAATCCATCGAACAACGAAATTGTATTCCCTGCCGCTATTTTGCAACCACCTTTTTACAATTACCAAGCTGACGAAGCCGTAAATTATGGTGGAATTGGAGGCGTTATTGGTCACGAAATCTCTCACGGATTTGATGATTCAGGAGCGCGTTACAATGCCGACGGTAATTTAGTGGACTGGTGGACACCAGAAGATTTGAAAAAATTTGGTGCTTTAACCGGTGCTTTAGCAGCTCAATACAGCGCTTTGCAACCGCTTCCAGGTACTTTTGTGGATGGTAAATTTACCTTAGGTGAAAACATTGGAGATTTAGGCGGAGTAAATGCTGCTTACGATGGTTTGCAATTGTACTTAAAAGAAAACGGCAACCCAGGATTGATTGATGGGTATACCCCAGAACAACGTTTCTTCATTTCTTGGTCTACCATTTGGCGTTCTAAAATGAGAGACGAAGCCTTGAAATCTCAAGTAAAAACCGACCCGCATTCGCCAGGTATGTACAGAGCCTATGTGCCTTTACAAAACGTAGATGCATTCTATGATGCTTTCAACATTCAACCCAATGACGGGATGTATATCGCTCCAGAAAAAAGAGTAAAAATCTGGTAAGACTTACTGTTCTAAAAATACCAAAACCCATTCGCTACAGCGAATGGTTTTTTTGTTGGGGTAAAAATAATAGATTGCCAAATTCAAAATAAGAAATAAAAAGCAATCTATCGAAGGCACAATGAAAACGAGCGTAATAGTAAATAAAACACCATAAAATTACTCAATAGATTAATGAAACATGCGTGGTGTTAATATCCTAATGATTATTCAATAAATTATGATTTAAATTTTCATATAATACATAAAAAATTCAATGTATTAGCCATTAATTTTTGTAAGATACTTATTTGAAAAAAATAAAGATATTTGCTAGATTTACTTTTTTAATGAAATATTTAAATGATAACACAAAGTTGGAAAAATTTGATGTTTATCTTACCATTAACTATTGCCATAATTTAATAGAGCAAACAATGTCAAAACCTATTTTATTTCTTTTCTTTCTTTTTATTATCAATTTTTCTTTTGCACAAACAATCGATGCTTCACTACTAGAAATTAATTTTCATGAAGATAGCGATCCACAAATGCTGACTTCTTATGGAACTGGATTTTTTTTCACAGCGACCGATGGCTACAATAAATCATTTGGAAGAGAATTATGGTATTCAGAAGGCAAACCTGCCTCTACTTACCAAGTAAAAGACATTTTCTCTGGTCAAAATTCATCTAACCCATCAAATTTAATAGAGGTGGATGGTATCCTTTTTTTTACGGCTAATAACGGTATTAATGGTGTAGAGTTATGGAAAAGTGATAAAACCGAAACTGGAACCAAAATGATAAAAGATATCAATCCAACAAGTACCAGTGAATATAATGGGCCATTCAATTTTATTAACTATAATGGCATTTTGTTTTTTACAGCTAATGATGGCATCAATGGATTTGAGTTGTGGCGAAGTGATGGCTCCGAAAACGGCACGTATATGGTTAAAGACATTAATCCTAGTGGAGATAGTAGACCTCTTGGCCTATTTGTTTTTAATGGTATTCTTTATTTTACTGCAAATGATGGCATTAATGGCGTGGAGTTATGGAAGAGTGATGGTTCCTTAGGTGGAACAACCATGGTAAAAAATATAAATCGCTTCAATTCAAGCTTCGATTATACAAATCAATTTTTGACCTTGAATAACCATTTTTATTTCATGGCTGATGACGGGTCAAATGGTTTTGAGTTATGGAAAAGCGATGGTACCGAAGCTGGGACAGTAATAGTAAAAAACATTGCTACTGGTAATAAATCAAGTTCTTATGGATTACGTGGAGGGGTACTTAACAACATAATCGTTTTTGCAGCTAATGATGGGATTAACGGAACTGAAATTTGGAAAAGTGATGGAACCGAAAGTGGAACTTCAATCATTAAGAATATAAACAATACTGCTGGAAACAGTCTTCAAATCGATACCAAATTTACTGTTTTTAATAATCAAATTTTATTTATTGCTAATGATGGCTCCAACGGATTTGAATTATGGAAAACAGATGGGACAAGTTCAGGAACAATGATGGTAAAGAATACAAATACTGAAAATGACTACTCTAGTATTAAAACTATCCACATTGACAGAATAAATAATAAAATTTTATTTTTTGTTAATTACAAATTATGGAGTAGCGATGGAACTGAAATGGGAACTATTGAATTACCAAATGTCACTAAAAAGAATTTATCTGGTTTAGAAGAAAGTTTTGTTACTACTCCTTTCGGCACTTTTTTCACAGGGCAAAATGAAAGAAATGGAAATGAACTTTGGATTACTGATGGCACACCCAATGGCACTTCTTTATTTGCGGATTTAAACTATTCGAACAGTAGTAACCCTGCAAGATTTACGGATATAAATGGAACATTGATAATTAGAGCTGGAGATAAAGGCTATGGAAATCAACTATATAAAAGTGATGGAACAATTAAAGGAACTACCTTATTAAAAGACATTAGTCCATACAACAATTGCATAGATGATATTTCTGAAATTAAAGTGATGAATGGAACTATGTATTTTAGTGCGGTTAATAGTGCAAACGGCTATGAACTTTGGAAGAGTGATGGTACAATATCCGGAACTAAAATGGTCAAAGACATTTTCCCTGGTTCAGGAAGTAGCATGTATAATGAAGGTATAAAACAAAATTTTACCATAATAAATAACATACTATATTTTTCCGCTAGGGATTCACATGGAACTGAGTTATGGAGAAGCGATGGAACTGAAGAAGGTACGTATTTAATAAAAGACATTTTTAGCGCAGGAAGCAGTCACCCTCATCACTTTGTTTTAATGAATAATGTGATCTATTTTATTGCTCAAGATGCAGCAGGTAATAATTTATGGAAAACAGATGGTACAAATGTAGGCACTACAAAAGTTATGTATTTACATGACACAAGCATTTTAAAAAAGGTGAAAAACAAATTATTTATAGTAGCGGAAACTTCTGGAACAACATACGGACCACACGATGTATGGATATCCGATGGAACCAGTGAAGGAACAAAACATTTAAAAAGTTTTGGTGATAATCTTAATAGCGATATTAGGATAACTACCATTTTAAATGATGAAGTTTATTTTGTAGCCAAAAACCCTGATAGCTATCGTAGTGCTGTTTATAAAACAGATGGAACCCAAAATGGAACAGTTCTATTATTTGATGCGGCTAACCATCCAACCAATCCTGAATATAATATATATGAATTGATTACTTGTGGGAATTATGTATATTTCACTATTGCACAAGATTATTACTCATATGGTAAAGAAATTTGGAGAACTAATGGAATTGTTACAGAAAAAATAGCAAGTTCCGGTCCAATGGATTATAATTATTATAAAAATCTTACAGTATATAAAAACAATTTATTGTATTTAGAGGGAAAATCACTTAAAAAGATATGGGTTATTAACGATACAATGGCAACTCCTGCCAGTGTAGAAGTAAATGTAGTAAACGGTAATCAATTTGGAGAATATGAAGGTCTAGAAGAATTAGGGGCAACGTCCAATAAATTATATTTTAGAGCTAGAACAGCAAAAAGCGGCAATGAATTATATGTTACTAATTTTGATTTTTCAACACTAAGTATAGCCGATAAAGGGAGTTATGAAAATATCAATACCAAAGAAATAGTATTATATCCTAATCCAGCAGATAAAACAGTGAACTTACAATCAATAACGGCAGACACTATAGTTAGTTATCAAATCATCGATAATACCGGAAGAGTAGTAAAAACTAGTAATAAAGAACCTATAAAATCAGAAATCAATATCGATACTAGTAGTTTAAATTCAGGTATTTATTTTGTTAAAGTAAAAACTACCAAGGCTAATGTTACTACATTGAAACTTTTGGTGAATCATTAAAAATTTAGTGAAGTAACAAGCAAGATATTAATCTAAATTTTCCTCAGTTAATTTGCTCTAGCTATTAAATAAGATAAGAAGAGTTATTTTATGAATTTAGCGAGTATCAAATGTACCAATACTTTTACAAAAAATTGTGTTTTTGACAATTATGGAATCATTATCCATGGTAGAAAAAAACACATATATTTCATTTTTAAGACATATCCTTTCTAGTAAATTAGATCTAAACTTGTGATCTTTTCAAAAAAAACACTTTAATATATATAATTACAATATTACACAGTTTATGAAAAAAATTTTGTTTATACTCTCATCTTACTTTATAGCTAATTTATCTTTCGGTCAAACACTTTTTGACTACAAATATTTCATTCCAGATCATAGAAGTCATAATCTCAATATTATATATGATGATTTTGACAATGATGGTGATTTGGATATAGTTAAAAGAGATCTTAAGACATCGTTAGATGCATTACTTCAAAAAAATGAAAATGGTGATTTTAACTTAATAAGTTCGAAGTATATTACTGTTAGTACAACTCCAATAATTTCTATGGATTTAAATAATGATAGTTATCCTGATTTAATCACCTATCGTACGTTCGATACCATTGGCGTTCTATATAACTTAAAAAATGATTCATTCAGTAATGAGGAAAAGATTATGAATTTTACTGGATCGTATTCAATAAATCCCGTTAAATTTGATTACAACAGTGACGGATTCGTTGATTTATTTGTTCAAGATAATAATCATAAATACTATGTATTGATAAATAACAAAAAAGGTGGATTCGAACCAGCAAAATACATCGCTACACTAGAAGGTTTTGATTCTATATATAAGATTGAAGACTTTGATAATGACAAAGACTTTGATCTTTATGTAAAAAACGGAAATTCTATAAGTATCTATTTAAATTCCAATGATGTATTTGAAGAACTCAATTTTATAGATATTTACACCTCTTTTGATTCTTATGGAATACTAGACATCGATGGCAACGGTTACAAAGATATACTCTATTGGTATGATGGGGCACTATGGGCAAAATACATAGATTATAATGGTTCTACAAAAAAACATTTCATTAAAAACAGTTTAATAGTTGTTAAAGACATTCCATATTACACATTTTCAAACAATGCAGAATCAATTTATATTGAAAAGGATGGGACTAACAATTACACCGTTTACATAGCACTAGAAACAAGACAAAACCAAAATAATATATTTAAATTTAGTATAAACAACCAAATTTTTGGAAGTCCACAAATAGTCCTACCTAGATTTGAAGTAAATATTTTCAATTTGCAAGAATATCAATTCTTAGATATCAATAAAGATGGAAAATTAGACTTTTCTTTTACTTCAAATTTTAATGAACAAAAAATGATTTTCATAAATTATGATATCAATAAACAAGAAGATAAAACCATTTGTATTCAACAATCATTTTTCCCAATAAAATTCGCTATCGCAGATATGAACGGTGATGGGCAAGAAGATTTATGCACAGGAAGTCAAAATGGACTTGTATATTTAGAGAAAAAGGCAGATGAAATTCCAAGTCAATTACAAAATTTAATCGGAGTAATGCAAAATCCAGAAGTGTCGCATTTTACACTTAATAATATCATAGACTTTAATAATGATGGGATAGGCGATGTAATCGATTTTGATCCTACTAGAGATTATGTCAAAGTGTATAAAAATTATGGAAAAGATAAATTTGAACTGATTCAGAATTATACTCTACCGAACAGTATGCCTAGATACATTGATTTTGCCGATATTGACCAAGACGGGTTCATAGATATCATTCTAAGAAACAATAATCCTACTGATTATACTACTGTTCAATTCTCTTGGATGAAAAACAACAATGGTATTAATTTCCAAAATATTGAGTCTTTACCAATAAATTATTCTAAGCCTATATCTTATAGTTCTTTGGCCTACGCTGATTTTAACAATGATAAGAAAACTGACTTTTTACTATTATGCGGATACTTTGATAACGGAAAGATAAACTTAGAGGTAGTTTTATTAGAGAATATAAACGGACAACTTATAGGAAAAACCATTACATCTTTTGATGATTTTATTGGTTATAGCCATATAAAAGCTATAGATTTTGACAAAGACGGTGATATAGATTTTGTAGTTTACAGTAAAGAATACGATAAGCCATTACTATTTTTCAAAAATAAAGGACAATATCAATTTGATAAAATACTTATTGAAAACATTAATATTGAGGATCTTGAATTTGAAGACATTGACAACAATGGAGTTTATGAAATATATGCTTGGAATAATGATGATCAAAAAAATTTGAATACAATCTTTTATTACACTACCACTGATTTTATTAATTTCACTAAATCCATCATAGATACGTATAACATGTACAATGATAATTCAGACAAAAGTAAAAGGGGTGATTTGATTTTTTTTGATTATAATAAAGATAATAAAAAAGACCTATTTTTTAGTAATTATGCTACACGTTATAAAACAATATCAGTTTACAGAAATATCACCCAAACCCTAGATATTGAAGAAATAAACAAAAGTAACGACTTACAACAATTAACATTGTATCCCAATCCTTTTATAGAAACTATTTCATGGGATAATCCCGAAAATAAGGATTATAACATAAAGATTTTTACCATAACTGGTAAATTAATCCAAAATAAAAACACCAACAACAACACATTAAACCTTAGCAACTTAGAAAAAGGAGTCTATTTATTGAATATTGAAAATCAAAACAACAACTTTAAAAGAACATTCAAGATTATAAAAAAATAATGCTTAAGGAACGTTTCTTCATTTCTTGGTCTACCATCTGGCGTTCTAAAATGAGAGACGAAGCCTTGAAATCACAAGTAAAAACCGACCCGCATTCGCCAGGTATGTACAGAGCCTATGTGCCTTTACAAAACGTAGATGCATTCTATGATGCTTTCAACATTCAACCCAATGACGGGATGTATATCGCTCCAGAAAAAAGAGTAAAAATCTGGTAAGACTTACTGTTCTAAAAATACCAAAACCCATTCGCTGTAGCGAATGGGTTTTTTGTTATTGTAAAAAAGATGAAGTCTAAAAAACTTACAACCTGAATCTGATCATTATCTAAAATTTCAATTTGTCAGTTTTTATTTTAGTTACTATCTTCCTGCAAGGTTTTGAAAACCTTGCAGGAAATCAATTAAAAAAAAACCCTTAATTAAAAAGTAATTCTTACTCCAATTTGATTAGCACTCGCTAGAAGTGTTGTGGTCGGTTGTGATTCATAAGTACTCGCCGTACCATTGTTGTGTAAGCCCAATGCTTTTTTGATTCTTTTTGGATAACCCATCTTTATTGGTATAGAAGCTACAATCATCGCCCCGCCAACAATAGCCGCGGTTAAATTAGAACGTTCGGATTCTATGTTTGGTGAATAATACCCAGAATTATAAGTAGAAGTCGTGTTATCTGTAGTCATAGCGGTTGCAAGATTAACTGTTACCAAGCCTAAACCACCATAAAACAAAACATTTCCCCACGTTTTTTTATTGCGACCAGCGTTGTATTCTGATAAAGCTTCGCTGTTTTTGGCTAGTAATTGTCTAACCTCATCAGATGTTAATTTTTTGTTTTCAGAAGTATATACGGTACCTCCACTACCATAGTTAAGTTGTTGTGCCATTCCAGAAATCGAAATCATCAAGAAGGCTAAAAGCATTGTTCTTTTCATAAATTATTGAATTATAACATAGTACACTATTGTTATTTTTAAGTTATATGCTCTTGGATTAGAGCTTTTATTGGCTTAAAAATATTTTAAAAAGTAGGAATTATAAGTGATTTTGTATAACAAATAAAAGAAGAAAAACTGTACAATTTGATACCTATTCATCAAAATTAATATGATAGCTGACTAAACTGAGTTCAAACTAAAGCTTTAAATCCAAATTCGGTTTGTTTGTCAATTTTTCTATAAGTTTTTTCAACCTTAACTAGAAGTGTTTACAAAGAGAACTTCTTTTCGCTTTTGAAACAAGTGTCAGCGTTTTTTTATTCAACTTGACAACAATAAAGTAAATGCAGAACCGTTGAATAGATTCTAATTTAATCCATAAAACAAAATGAGACACACAATTTTAAAAGCCTTCGTATTATCAAGCATACTTTTAACTGGCGTAACATCGTGTAGCAATGACGATTCCTCTTCAGAAAGCACAATTCAAGGAGATAATAACAACGGAACAAAAAGTCTTTCTGCAAAAAGTAACCAAACTAGTTTTACAAGTCAGGCTTCTACTTCAGAAATAATAATAGAAACCAATGAAGATTCTTGGGCAATCAGTAGTTCAGATAAAACATGGCTGCAATTAAGTCAAGAATCTGGGTCCTCTGGAAAAACAACAATAAAAATAACCGTTTTAGAAAACAAAAATACAACTTCTCGATCTGCAACTGTAACTGCAATTTCTAAAAATGCTAAAGCAGAAGTTACCTTTACTCAACAAGGAAAATAGCAAGTAAACCCAAATTCAAGATTAGAAATCTGTAAAATTAAATTTTCGTTAAAACCAAAAACTTTTCACGAGTTATACTATCAATTAGAGTTCAACATACAGCTAGTACAATTCTCTTATTCTTAAAATAAAAGTATTTGCTCCTTTGTTGGTGCTTTCAATAAATGTTTCGCTAAAAGTTTCCTTTTTTCAAAATAGAATGTGAGCCTTGCTATGTCATAATTTCGTTTAGCCAAAAAGGCTAATCCTGGCTATCGGTTAAAAGCTTTTGTAAAAAAACAAAAGGCTGTCCACAAACATTAGACAGCCTTTACATTTTGGAAGAAAATAGTATACACAACCCAGTCGAATGAAACGATAATAATAACTATACAAAACCTTGTTTTGTAAATACTATCAACTTAATCAGCTTTACAACATTTTCCTTTCATAGTAAGGTTTACAACCGAACTATACCGAACTGAAACAAAAATCCCCTCTATCAAACATATGAGGTTTTTACATCTACAAACACTAGACTAGCCTAAATCATTTATCGCTTAACAATAGTAACAGCAGTGCCAGTTACGGTAGCAGCAATTAAGTACTCACTGCTTTTTACTTCAATATCCACAAGTATCCCTACAACAGCGTTCGCGTTTATTTTTTCAGCATTTTGCCTAAGTTGTTCCAACGCCTGCTCTTTCACATCTGCAATACTTTGACTTACACCATCATAATATTTTTGCATATTAAAAGTCATAGTCATTTTTTGGACATTTACAGCAGTTCCTGAGACAATACCCTTGTACTCCATAATTTTATAATCTTCTACAGAATTGGTTGTCGTTAAAAGCATCTTTTTTATGTTTAAAATTTAGTTACTCTGTTTGAGTACAGAATTACTATTTCGTTACACGATGAGATGTAATAAATTGGTTTTGATTATTGCGATAGATATGAATTAGACAATAGAATGAGTTTGAGGAAAAAATTGGGAGACTTTTAGTATGTTTACTATTCTTAAGAAGCATTGAAAAAAACTCAAAGTGAGAACACTTTTAACAGCAGAGAATACGGTCATTGCACCGTTTATTTTTTTTTTATTATGAAAAACACAATACTACTTATCCTTGTTTTTGTTATGAACAGTTGCTATAAACAAGAAACATTAGTTGATAAAAGTAAATTAAACGGATATGATTACAGATTATATCAAAGTACCCCAGCTTGGACACTTGCTAAGGCAATTAAAGCAGAAGATATTGAAAAGATAAAAGAGGAAGTTTTGCAAAAAAAAGTCCCTATAGATTTAGCGGATCCTAAATATGGAAGTACATTGTTGCGTATAGCTATATATAATAAGCATTATAATTCTGTTAAAACCTTATTAGAATTAGGTGCGGACCCCAATAAGCATGACAGCTTTAATGGTGCAACCCCAGTACTTGCTGCTGCCAAGAGTAGCGACCCAAGATATTTACAACTTCTATTGGTTTATAAGGGAGATCCTAACTCCAGAGAATATTTTTCAGACGCCAACAGTACTCAGGATGAAGCTAGAGAAACAGCTTTGACTAGTTGTATCACTAGTATGGATGGTTATCATGATCTTGAAAAAGTAAAAATGCTTGTTGAAGCAGGAGCCGATATCAATTATAGTAAAAGAGGCATAATACAGTCAGTATTTGGTCAAGCTATACTTTCAGGAAAAATGGATGTTGCCTTATATCTCATAGAAAAAGAAGTTGATTATACCAAGCCAATAGCCTACCCAATGTTAGAAGGGGTTATAGAAGAAGTCTCAGTTCTAAGTATATTAAGAAGTACTGTAATTGAATTAGATACAGAACAATATAAGAATAAGATGAAATTGGTTGCGTTTTTAAAAACAAAAGGATTGGATTATGACAAAGAACCCATTGACCGAACAACTATAGAAAGAATAAGGGCAATGTATCCTAATAATTGGAAAGAATATATAAATAGGTTTTAATAGCTGGGATATTAATCATTACTCCCAAAAAAACCTAAATGGACTCGAAAAAGACCTTGCAGGAAAACAACTGAAAAATCATTTAAAAAACACGATTTTAATTAGCATTGCTTGGCTTATGAAAAACCAAACGTCCTCCCCTAGCCCCGATGGGAGCGGCATCCTTGCTTGGCGGGGTTCGGCAAGCAAGATATAGCGGACAGGGGGACGACTCGTGTGGGGCGCAGGTCACGGGTGCTCCCAATGACGAAACTACTTTTTAGTGTTACCTTCTTCAAACAAAAACCCAATCGCTAGGAATGGGTTTTGTGGGATTATTTTAAAAGATACTCTTGCATAAATCGGATAACGGCCAGTCGTTGGTAATCGACGTTGGCTTTTTTCTTGAAGCCGTGGCCTTCGTCTTTGGCCTCGAGGTACCAAACCGTATTGCCTTGTGCTTTGAGTTTGTCGCGCATTTGAAGGGCTTCGGTCACGGGAACGCGAGGGTCGTTGGTGCCCTGAATGATGAATAACGGTTTTTTGATTTTATCGGTATTGTTTAAAGGCGCCATTTTATCAAAAAAAGCGGCCATTTCGGGGATGCGTTCATCGCCATATTCTACTCTTCGCAAGTCCCGACGGTATTCCTCGGTGTTCTTAAGGAAGGTATTGAAGTTGGAAATCCCCACAATATCTACCGAGCATCGAATTTTGTCGGCATAGTGAAAGGCCGTGGCCAAAGTCATATAACCGCCATAACTTCCGCCCATAATCATAATGCGGTCTTTGTCGAGTTCGGGTTGTTGGGCAATCCAATCCAATAGCGCGCCGATGTCTTTTACGGAATCCTCACGTAACATCCCGTTGTCTTTGGCCAAATACGTTTTACCAAAACCCGCAGAGCCTCTCACGTTCGGGAAAATCATCGCCACGCCCATTTCGTTGGTGTAAAAATTGCTTGCGCCCAAGAAAGACGCTTGCGATTGTGCCTCTGGTCCTCCGTGAATCTGAATCAACACGGGTCTTTTTCCTGTGAATTTTGAAGCTGCTGGATAATAAAATCCTGAAATGCCCAAGCCATCAAAACTTTTCCATTCGATAAATTTTGGCAATGCCATATCAGAAGCTTGCATTTCGCCCAATTCGCTTGCGGTCCACTGCTCGATTTTGCCGTTTTTTAGCGAAAAGCGGTATACATCCGAAGCGGTTTGTGCTGTCGATTGCGTAAAAAACAAACTTTGGTTGTCCTTGGTAAACTCCGCTCCGCCAATCAATCCGGTGGGAATATTTTTGACTTCGCTATAGGATTGGTCTTTGGTATTCATCAAATACATTTTGTTGCGACCCGCTTCGTTGGTGATGAACACCAGTTGTTTTTTGTCTTCCGAAAAAGAAAAACTTTCTACATTCCAATTGATTTTGGACGTTAGATAGTTCACTTTTTTGGTCTTCACATCCAAAATAGCCAAACGCTCAAACTCGTTGTCTTTATCGGTCAAAAACCAAATTTCGTTGGTCGAATTTCCAAATTTGGCACTGGTTTGAATCACGCCTTTGCTGGCTCTGTCGGTTACTTCGGATAATTTGCCCGAAGCAACATCCAAAGACCAAATATGAGATTCATTGGCCGAAATGTATTCGCCAATCAATAGTTGTGCATTGTCTTTGGAAAGGTCCAAAATACCCCAACCGCCTCCTTTTACTTGCAGCACCATTTTGGCTGCTGAAGGATTTTTGGGGTCCATATAATAAATATCACGGTCTCCACCGTTGCGTTTGGTCGAGGAGAAATAAAACCCTTTTCCATCAGCCCTCCAAGTAATGCCTCCGTTTTGTGAACGGCCGCCATCAGTCAGTAAAGTCGATTGCAGCGTTTTAAGGTCTAATTGGTACAATTGCCCAAACTCATTACCTCCCACGTCTTTGGAATAAATCAAATACTCGCCTTTGGTAGGCTCGTAACTCACGCCACTAACCGGTTCGTCGAAAAAAGTGATTTGCGTTCTCGCGCCCAAAGGTTGCACCACACGATGCAATTGAGCTGTAGAGCCAAAACGAGTCGTGATGATAATATCGTTTTTTACAGGATGAATTTCTGCCAAAGAAGCACCACGAGCCTCGGAGTATTTTTTTACTTGAACGGCTAACTCTTTGGGAATGGAAGCAATGTTCTCGGTAATCAAATTTTCGTTAGGCAAAATACCCGTGTTTTTTTGCTGTGCTTGTACTAAAGTCAAGCCGAGCAACGTCGGGATTAAAATAAATGCATTGAACTTCATATTATTTTAGTTTTGGATTAGTATTCGTTTTCGATGGCGTTGCATAGCAAAATTAATGATGTACAAGCCTGTTAAAGTAACCGTTCCGCCAATAATGATGGCCGCAGTGAGAATCTCGTCAAACAAAAAAGCCCCCAAAAGTACCGCCACAATCGGATTGATATAGGCATAGACACTACTCAATTCGGTAGGTAAATGCTGCAAGGCATAAATGAAAGCAATGAATGTCAACACCGAACCAATACCTACCAAATAGGCAATCGCCCACCAAGAAGCGGCAGGAATTTGTGTTAGCGGAATATTAGTGCCTGTAGCTCCTGTGAAAGCAAAAAGGCATACGCTAGAAATCAACATTTGTAATCCTAGACTAAAATAAGGATTAAAACTCGCGGCTTTTTTCTTGGTGTACAAGGTACCAAAAGCCCAAGTAATGGTAGCAGCCACAGACAAGACAATCCCAAACTGAAAATCGGGTCGAATAAAATCGGCCAAATGCTCATAAAAAATTACGCAGACTCCTGCAAAAGCAATGGTGATACCAAAAACAGCCAATCGGGTAATGCGTTCACCATTAAAAAAGCTAATCATCGCAATCCAAATAGGTACCATTGCGCCAATAATCGCTCCTAATCCACTGGGAATGAATTTCACGCCCCACGTACTTAGTCCGTTGCTCAGCGCAAAATTAAGCATACTCAAAATCAAGATGGATTTCCATTGTTTGCCTTTGGGCCAAGGTGTTTTTTTAACTAAAAAGAAGCCCACATACAAAGCACCACCCAAAAACTGACGAATAGCGGCCAACTGAAGTGCTGGCATATGTTTTACGCCTTCTTTAGACGCCAACCAAGTCGTACCCCAAGCAATACTTACCCAAGCTAAGGCCAACATAGGCAATCCCAAGGTAGCAAGCGGAGCCGTTACTGCATTTTTAATTTTTGTTCTCAAAAGATTACGGAGTTTCTACAAAAGTATACTTTAAAATCGTTTGTAGTTTATCACTACTAATCCTTTTTCCGGTTCCCGAAGAAGTTGTGTCAAAAGTTGGCGCTACCAATTGCCATTCGAGTGCTTTCTTAGTATAATACTCTTCTCTGGTAGGATGATAAGGCGAGACAGCGTTGAAGGTTTCGTTCCAACACTTCAACTCTATAATTTTTTGAATAATTCCGATGCAATCCGTTTGGTGAATGAAATTAATAGGCGCCTTGGCATTGGGTAGATTTTCTTTGCCTGCCAAAAATCGAACAGGATTACGGTCAGTTCCTACGAGTCCGCCAAAACGAAGGATAGTGGTTTGAAAATGAGGATTGCTTTGCAAAAGTTGCTCTACGATTACCAATTGGCGACCACCTTCACTATCGGGATTCAAAGGCGTAGTTTCGGTAACCAAATCATTCTCTTCACCGTATACCGAAGTAGAACTTACAAACAGTACGTTTTGAACATCGGATTGTTCGATAAACGGAATCAAGGTTTGCATTTTACCCACAAAATCCTCGCTGTTGTTGCTTCTTAATTTAGGTGGAATATCAATAATCAATATTTCGCTTCCTTTTAGAAAGGTAGTGATATCGCCATCAATGGCATTGGGTTGTAATTCCATCAAAAACGGAAGAACCCCTAGATTTTCTAAATCTCCTAGTTTTGAAGAAGAAGTTGTGGAGCCTTTCACCGAAAAACCATTGTTTACAAAGGCTTTCGCCAAAGGCAAACCGAGCCAACCGCAACCAAGAATACTAATTTGTGTCATAGAATGTAATGTAGAGCAAATCTAGTTTATCAAAGATTTAAAAAAAAGTTAACTTCAAAATCTTATCACATCTTCGTTTTCAAACTATCTTTTGCAATAGCCAAAGAATCAGTAACAGGCACCACTAACTCTTTAGGAATTGTTTGTTGCCCTTTTCTTATTTTCTTTCGAATGACAACAGCATCGTTGAGTACAAAAGGTGTTGGCATCATCCAATTCTCTCTCGGCTTAATAGTAAACAACGAATTTTGCAATAAATCAAAGGAAGATTCGAGCAATTCCATATCGATTACTGCGGAGGCATTAATACTAAAATCTAGCACTAAAGGGGTATTGTTGACTACATAATATCTTACTATTTTCTTTCCGTTACGCTCTAATGTAGAACTCGTATCCTCAAGATTTCTTACACCATTGGCTCTAAAATTATAAAAAGTCATGGCTTCATTGGCAAAAATATCATAGCGATTGACTTTTCGATTTGGGATAATTTTCAATTGAATGTGTCGCAAATTGCCAGCGAGACTGTCTTTAGTAAATAAGATTAAAGGTTTTTTTACCCCCACAACATCCGTTGTCGCAGCATAAGTAAAACCGGAATTGTATTTGCTAAACAAAGGCATATCGTTAAGTAGTCTAGCACTTTTTGGATTGGCACCCAAATACGTTTTGGTCCAATCGTCTAAATTGACATCATAGGTAGCCCAAAAAGCTTGGTTGGTATCCGCATCGTAAAAGTACAACAAACTGTTGGATTTTGCTTCTCCTGCTTTATAACCCGAATTAAAATGACCTTTGGCAAAAAACAACAACGATAACACAAACAATCCAAAAGCCCAACTTCCTTTTCGATTAAAAGCACCAAAAACAGGCAACAACAATCCAAAAGTAAGTACCGTTAGGATAGCGCTACCAAATAAGATTTTTAATCCCAATCCAACTGGGAACATTTGAATGAATGGCGCCAAAAGCAATAGTGCTGGAATTCCACAGATTAAATTCAACACCCAATTCGAGCGTTGCGTTAAGACAAACGCACCAAAAGCAATCAAACCAAAATAAACTGGGATAATCAAAAATCCAGCACCCCCGAGTGAATTAGCAATAAATCCATTAATGACCATCCAAACTAGCAATACCATTACATAATGGTTCATCGTCACTTTTTTGGCGGAGAACCAATGGTACATCAAGAAACAAATCGACAAACTCAACACTACAAAAGCCGCTATATAATCGTGGCCGTTGTAAGTAAATCCGTTGAGTAAATCGTTGTATTGCGGATACGCCCAAAGCAATCCTTTCCAACCAAAATACGTCAATCCACCCGCAATTCCCAAGGCGCCCAAAAGCGGAATCAATCCCTTGAACAATTCTCTAAAAGTAAAAATGCGTTTGGCTTTGCCAATGAAAAGGAAAAACACAAAAAATACCCCAGCAATAATCGTCATCGGTAATACCCAAGAAAAAGGATAACTGATAAACGTAAACGGAATCGTAAAATACACCTCATCTTCGGTGGCTTGTACGGCATCCAAATTAGCATTCGAAAAATACGTTAGCAAAGGCATTAAGTAACGGCCTTGATGCGCCAAAGTGTTTTTAGCCAAATGTTGAGCGTCATCCTGCTGAGTGTGGTAATTATAATGGTCGTCGATAAACGCAAAATTCAATCCCTGAATGTTTCCTTTCTCTCTAAAAACGGTTAAGTCCGTGTCGTTAGGCAACATTTTGTAAATACTATACATCAACGAATTCGAAACGGGATAGGTCACGCCTGCATTTGAAAATTCGTTCACCAATCCTGCATTCCCCTTGTTGGTTTCCATCAACATATAACTCGGTCCCGAAGAGCCACGCGCTTCAAAATTGAGCGCCAAGCCTACTTCTTTTGCCCAAGGATGTTGCGTCACGAACAAAGCAGCTCCGTTTAAACCCAATTCTTCGGCATCCGAAAAAACAATAATGATGTCGTTTTTATGTTGTTTTTTGGATTGCAAAAAAGCACGAATGCCTTCAATAATTGTCGCTACTCCAGAAGCATCATCACTTGCCCCGTGTGAAAAAGAATGCGGCGCACTATCGTAATGCGAGAGCAACAACAACGCTTTTTTAGAATTCGTTCCCTTAATGCGCCCAATAATATTTTTAGACTGTACCAGATTTCCCCAATCGCTCATCGTGTAGCCTTCTTGCACTTGAGTAGCAATACCCATCGTTTTCAATTCTTGCACCAGCATTTGTGCGACCACATCGTGATTGGCAGAACCTACATAATGCGGTTCCTTCGTCATCTTTTCCACCATTTTGAAAGCCCGCTTGGTCGAAAAATTGGCTAGATTTTGTTCTTCATATTCTATGGTTTGCGGCATTTGCAGAAAGTAACCTGCTGCCAAAACGAGCAACAGCACAAAAACCGAAAGTAAAGAGGCGTATTTTTTCATAGCAATGGGGATGTGGTATTTAAATATCTTTTTTGACTAGCATATAATAGTCATTCTCTAAAATCATATAACCTTGGTCGTACAAGAAATAGTAGGTATTTCCTGTTTTGGTATTCAAAATCGAAGTGAAAAATTCAAAGTCAAAACCCTTGCTCATCAACTTGGCTCGAGTCGTTTTCGTTTTACCTTCTACATTCAATTCTGACAAAATTCGGTAATTTTTGCGCAACTTATTGTTAATATTCCGCATATAATTCGTACTATCCTTATTTATTTTATTGTTGTAGGCATTTCGGCAGCTATCGCTACAAAATTTCTTGTCCTCGCGACCTACAATTTTTTCACCACATTCTAGGCAAGCTTTCATTAGTTTACGATTTAAGTTATCACTCTATCTATTTTGAGCCCAGCAAAAGGCTTTATTGGTTATCATTGGTTCCTGCTGTCCTTCCTATCTTTTTTGCCCCGAAAAAAATCGGGTCAAAAAAGGATATTCCCTCCCATCAGGGCTAGGTAGGGAACAGGGTTTTGTGTTTGTTTTGGTTTCTCTATTTATACCTACTATTTTGTTACAAAATTTGAATAGGAATGGGCTAAAGCCCATTCTTCACATTGTGTTTCGCATTGGGCTTTAGCCAAAATTTACTATAATTTTGGCTAAAGCCTTTCTATAATTTACAATCATATCATCTCGCTAAAGCGAGACGCAATTGATTATTCATAATCACTCATCAATCGTTTCTTGCTACTAATCATATCTACAAGGTTTGAAAAAAACCTTGCAGGAAATCCAGTGACAAAAACTTGTTCTAGCACTACTCGACCTGCGAGGTTTTCAAAACCTTGTAGGTCTACTTCACAGAAAATCAAACTTCTCATTCCAAAAATCCCCTTGTTACTCTCTAACCCCGATAGGAGCGGCATCCTTTTTTTCACCTTTCGGGGGAAAAAAGATATAGCGGATAGCGGGACGATGCTTCCTGAAAAGCCTTTTGTGACTGTTCCTAAATATTCCCCCTTCACTATTTCTCTCCGTTTTTTATCTTTTTTATTTCGTATAAATCGGTTCTTCGGTCTTTGAGGATGCGAACGCTGCCGTGTTCGTGTAGCTCTTTGAGCAAATCCAAATCGACGTCGACAATCAGCGTCATCTCGGTGTTGGGCGTGGCTTCGGCTTTGATGCCGTTGCTCGGAAACGCAAAATCCGAGGGCGTAAACACCGCCGATTGCGCATACTGAATATCCATATTATTGACCTTGGGCAAATTGCCCACACAACCGGCTATGGCGACAAAACACTCGTTTTCGATGGCTCGGGCTTGGGAACAATGTTTGACTCTGGTGTAGGCG
This sequence comes from Flavobacterium polysaccharolyticum, assembly GCF_038739875.1. Taxonomy (NCBI): domain Bacteria; kingdom Pseudomonadati; phylum Bacteroidota; class Flavobacteriia; order Flavobacteriales; family Flavobacteriaceae; genus Flavobacterium; species Flavobacterium polysaccharolyticum. Next base: position 4,579 of record NZ_JBCGDP010000023.1, on the reverse strand, counting down.
TTTTGCGTATCAGTTAGGAAGGGTACGAACAAGATATTCATCCCTTCATCGGCCATTAATCGAGAGAGTTCTGGGAATTCGACATCGTAGCAAATCATTACGCCTATTTTTCCACAATCGGTATCAAAGGTTTTGATTTCGGAGCCGCCTTTCATTCCCCAATGTTGCACCTCGTTTGGCGTAACGTGAATTTTGGCATACATCTCTGAAGTCCCGTCGCGCTTGCACAAAAAACCAACATTATACAAATTTCCACCCTCTAAATACGGCATACTTCCGGTGATGATGTTGATGTTGTACGAAATGGCAAACTCCTGAAACCGCTTGCGAATTGGGTCCGAATATTTGGCCAATTCGCGTATGGCTTCGGCCTCGGTGAGGTGATTGTAATCGGCCATCAAAGGCGCGGTGAACAGTTCTGGGAACAACGCAAAATCGCAACCATAACCCGAAACCACATCGATAAAAAACTCGGATTGTTCAAACAAGGCGTCGAGATTGGAGAGCGAGCGCATTTGCCACTGAATAAGCCCTAGCCGAATCACCGATTTTTCGGTGTTGATGAGCTTGGGACTTTCATCATAATAAATGTTATTCCATTCGAGCAAAACGGCAAATTCCTTCGAATCTTCGTCGCCTACTAAATAATTTTTGATGACGCGCAACACGTGAAAATCGTTGCTCAACTGAAACGACAATACGGGGTCGTGTAGTTGTTTGCTTTTGATTTTGTCGATGTATTTTTTAGGCGACATTTTATCGGCATACTGCCCATAATTCGGAATTCGTCCTGCAAAAACAATAGATTTGAGGTTGAGTTGTTCGCATAGTTCTTTGCGCGCGTCATACAAACGGCGTCCCAAACGCAAGCCGCGATAATTGGGATGAATAAACACATCGATACCATACAAAATCTCCCCAAACGGATTGTGGGTCGAAAACGAATAATTGCCCACGACCTCCAAATAATTATGGCGTTTGTCGACCAATTTTTCGTCTACAATCAACGACAAGGCCGAACCCACCACTTTCCCATCGGCCAAAATCACCAACTGTCCTTCGGGAAAAATGGCCAATAAGCGCTCAATATCTTCGGAACGCCAATAGGAATCGGCCATTTCGGGATAGGATTCCACCATCGAGTTCTTGAGTTGCTTATAATCCTCAAACGCCAAATTGCGCAATTCTACTTTTTTGATTTTGGTTTGCATCTGTAGTGGGGTTTTAGGGGGTTGGGAAATTGGTTTTTTTTATGACACGTGATTTAATTTTGATTCACTTCCACGACGATTGTCTTAGCCCAAATATCTCCTAAACGTTGATTTCTATCTGTATTTTTTATTGCCATTATTGCAAGCAATCCAAAAGGAAACATATCTATTGGATCTAATACGTGCCTTTTTATAGATTGACCCAATGAAAGTTCACCATTGTTTTTTGTCAACGATTTTGGTTGTAGCCCTACAATTGAATTTCCTAAAGTAGCGCCAAAAAAGGTTTCAAGTACCACTAAAAAAACAAACCAAAATAGTATTGGAACTAGGGCCAGAAAACCTGTTACAGAATAACCACCTTCCTCGTTTGGTTCGCCAAATGCTGAGATAAATGCATAGAAAAAAGCATAAATAATTGCGTAATCAATGAGCCCTGCAAAAAAACGCTTAGTAAGATTTGGTTTTAAATTTGTGTTCTCCATTTATTGTTTTGAATTTAATTTTTTTATCTGATTTTATAAACTTCTATTTAACACGCTTATTATCTGGCTTTCGATTTCCCTCCATTTGAACTGTCGCAAATTTTGCGACAGTTGAATGGGATTCTAATTCTTTTTCTTAATAAATTGTATTGATATGCTTTACAATTGTTTTAACATCTCTATCAAACAAAAGAGACAATTGTTGATGATTTAACCATACCGTATCGTTTTCTAACTGCACCAATACCTCGGTGCCTTCTGAAGTTTTATAAATTTCTACTTTATGGTCCATTTATTGTTTTGAATTTAAAATTAACTCGATGGATGCTTCATCAACGAGTAAGTGTGTTAGTGTTTTTTTTGCTAAAACTTTATCAGATTGTATTGCTTTGTCAAATACATCTATTAAACCACAAGCATAAAGCCTTTCATTTACAGTCATTGCTTTTAGATTCTCAATTGAGATTATTCTTTTACTTTAACTTTTGAATTTAGAATTGAAAAAATTGCTTTTGTTTCCTTAGAAATTTTTGACCAATTAGCTACGGAAGAATGATGAAACTCTAAAGCTTTATTATTGCAAACTAAACGCAAACTGAAATTCTGTCCTGCAAAGCAAGTTTCCGTATAAATTGTGTATTCTTTTAAAGTGATTAGTTGATACGCATTTGAAAACATTTTTTTCTTTTCGGCTGGAGTCAATTTAAAGGATTTACGTTCAACTTTTGGCTTATAATTAATGATGCTCTCGGTTACTACCTCTAAATAATTACCCTCATAATCAATTATGTATTTATTCTCATCAATACTAATCTCTAATTGTTCTCGGCAAAAGTCTTCATCAATAACAATTTTGCTTGTATCATTTTTACAAGAAATTAATGTTAAGAATAAAAAGAGTTGTAAAAATGTTGTTTTCAATTTATATAGTTTTTTAATAATTACTTCCGATTTGTTAAATCATATCAAATAAAATTCAGCTAAATAAGTCATTTTTCACAAAGCAATACTATCTAATTCCTTTGGCAATCTATGCCTAATCAGTTTCGTCAGCTTGTTTAAAAATAAATTTTGTTAAAAACTTACTATTTGTAAAAAGCAAATAACCTATAAATGATTTCAGAAAATAAGCGACAATCCATTTTGAATTTTCAAACTCTATAAATAAAGCATCTTGCCTGAAAAATTCGAAAAGAGTTGAGCAAAACATAGGTATACTTGCTGCCAACATTAATCCTCCAATTACAGCAATTGAAATATTAAGAATTGTTGATGCTTTTATATTCAAATCAATCTTTTCTTCAAGATTCTTTTCAAGTTTCAGTTTCTCAATTATCCATTCAGGTTTAAAAACAAAAAGTCGTGTAATCAACAAATAGATTAATAAGATAAAAATTAAAAATAAAAACATCTGAAGAAGGTTTTCATTCCTCTCTTCAAGTGTAACTTGCAGAGTTGAAAAAAATTGAGGAATCACCGTTAATACTGAAAAAAATAGTGACAATCCTAAAATCTTTATCAGTATTATCCAGAATGTTTTTACTTTCATATTGTTTTATTTATGATGTAATTCCCCCAAATATACTCAAAAAATTCCATTTACAAACGGTTACAAACAATTACAACCGAAAGTAAATGGGATGCAACCGACTAATTATCAATCGGCACCGCATCTTTGCCCTGTCGAAATGAAACAACGACCTTGTTGCTCATCCGACACGAACTTTTTAATTATATGCCTAACTTTTAAATTTACACGCCATGAATGCAATGAAAAACAGAGTACAATTAATTGGTCACGTAGGAAACGAACCAGAAATCAAAACCTTTGACGGAGGTAAAAAAGTAGCCAACCTTACAATCGCTACCAACGACACTTACCGCAACGACAAAGGCGACAAAGTAGAACAAACCGAATGGCACAAAGTAACTGCCTGGGGAAAAACAGCCGACATCATCGAGAAATACGTGACCAAAGGCAAGGAAGTAGCCATCGAGGGCAAACTCACTCACCGTAGTTACGAAGACAAGAACGGGGAAAAACGCTACATCACCGAAGTGATAGTGAATGAAATCCTTTTGATTGGTAAATAAAATCCGAGGCTATGAATGTACAAGTATTTTCCGTTCGGATAGATGCTCCTCATTTGGCGCACGACCAGCAACAACTTAATGATTTTATCGCCTCGGTAGAATTGGTACAATCTGATACCCATTTCATCGAATCCGATGCTAGTTATTGGTCAGTTTTGTTGCATTATAAAGAGAAAATCAATCTTGCGCCTCGTGAAAAAGAGCCGCTCACCGACTTAACCCAAGACCAAATCGATAGGTTTCAACAATTGAAAAATTGGCGCAACGAAAAAGCCAAAACTAATGGTTTGAAGCCATTTATAATTTTTCACAACAGCCATCTGATTCAAATAGCGGTGCAACATCCCAAAACGAGTTCCGATTTTCAATGGATTAAAGGATTTGGAGCTAAGAGAACACAACAGTTTGCGGATGAAATCATTCAGCTATTAGAAAACATTTATCTTAATCAGGAAGAATTAATTTAAAAACATATAAGCCATTTGAGTTTTCTATAAGCAGCAGAATTCTTCAAAACCATAGAAGGCATTTAAGGACATAAAAGGCTGAGTAAAAAGCTTGAATGTTCTTGATGCCTTTTGGGTTTAATATTATGTGCTTTGTGAAATTTGTGGTTAATTATTGGCCACGGATATCGCGGATGAAACGGATTTTCAATAGAATGTATCGTCCTAAAAAAAGTTTACAGTTTTTAATTAATACCTAGAATAGGTTTACATTTTTTTTTAATACTAGAATTAGTTTACAATGATAGTGTTTTTTCGATAATAGTTCTTCCATAGTTTTTCT
>NZ_JBCGDP010000022.1:0-68616 GCF_038739875.1 Flavobacterium polysaccharolyticum | reverse complement strand
TGTTGTACTAACATCTAAAAAACCTTATAATTACAACTAAACATACCAAAAAAGGAGTAAAAATCCTAAGATTTCTACTCCTTTTATTTGTCAATTTACTCGGAAAAAGACTTTTTCAGTGGCCTCCAGCTAATGATTGGTTTTTTTTTTATTTTTAGCACATTTTATTTTCTTTCTTTAATAAAAAAAAGCGAATTTGTTCTGAATTCAATATTTTTTCACTTTAATGTGTTAAGTTTTCTTTATTATTGTTTTATTTTATTACTTTAGTTTTTAAGTTTACCAAAAACAAAGAAAAGCCCCACTTTAAAACAATAAAAATGAGACAAAAAACTTTAGTAATTATTTGCATCGCGTGTAGTTTATCTTTATTTGCACAAAAAGGAAATGGTATTTATGGAGACTCCAATTGGTTGAGTAATTGGACTAATTTTAAACCTGCAACAGCTGAATATCCAGAGCCCAATGAGGTATTACCAGAAATTATCAACAAAGACACTAAACTTGTAAGTACAAAAACGTATCAACTTAACAATAGAGTTTATGTTACCAACAATGCCACTCTCACGATTGAACCTGGAACAATCATTAGAGCAGGTGTTGGAGACATCGATTACTGTGGCACCTTGATTATTACTAAAGGAGCCAAACTTATTGCTGAAGGTACCGAAAAAGCACCTATCGTTTTCACTTCAGATAAAGCGGTTACCGTAAGAAAACCAGGAAACTGGGGTGGAATTATTATTTTAGGTAATGCTCCAGTCAACAAGATTGATAAAGACAATAAACATGTAATGACTGATTTTAATATAGATCTTGCGCAAGCTACTTATGGAGGAGATAAGCCAGAAGATAATTCAGGTGTTTTGAAATATGTCCGCATAGAATATGCTGGTAAAAAGATAAATGGTTCAAAAGAAATCAATGCTTTGATATTGGGAGGTGTTGGTAAAAAAACAATTATAGATCATGTACAAATAAGCTACTCCAACGGTGATGCCTTTTATTTAGCTGGAGGAGAAATCAATATGAATAACTTAATTTCATTCCGTTGTGATGATGATGACTTTGACTTTTCAGAAGGAGTACAGGCTACAATTACCAACAGCATCGCAATTCGTCATCCATTTTCTTCAGGATCTGGAAACTCAAGATGCTTCGAGATTGATTCTTATGACAAACCTGAAAATGCGGATTTGACTAAAAAACTTACGAATGTCAAAGCTAACAACATCACTTTTGTAAACATCGAAGAAAATAATCAAGGATTAGTTCGTGAAGCTATATACTTAAAAGAAAATTGTAACCTATCTTTTACTAGCAGTGTAGTTTCTGGATTTGCCCCCTTTTTATTGTTAGGAGAAAAAATAACATTATCACCCGATAACTTCTCTAAAATTGAATTAAAAAATGTTATGCTTAATCGTTGTAAAGAAAACTTAGTTAGCGAAGAGCAAAGCTATAATGGTAAGCTAAAATATTGGCCAGACCCAGCCTCAATGTTTGATATGACGTCTACTCCTATCACTGATTTATTTACATCTGTCGATTTAAAAAACAATCCTGATTTTAGAAAAAAAGAAAGCCCAATATTAGTTAATAACCGCTAATAATCAAATCGTAACAAGAATAAAGTGTTTTGAATGTAACAAAAAACAATAAAAAAAATATTTTATTTTCTTCTTTTACTTTTGATTAATTCGATTTCATTTATATATTTGCTTCAACAAAAAAACATGAGAACAATAACAAACAATACTTGGTGGTGGAATCCTTTACGTCAAACGTCGTGAACAAAGCTCCTATAGTATTATTTGAACTATATAAAAAAAAGGCTTGTCATCACGACAAGCCTTTTTTTATTGCCATGTTTAAAAAAACAAATTAACACCATAAGTCTTAATTAAAAAGATATGAAAACATATTTATTAAACACTCATTACAAGCAAATCCTTGCAGACACAATTACACCAGTTAGTGTTTATTTAAAAATTAGGGACAAATTCCCAAATAGTTTATTACTTGAAAGTAGTGATTATCATGGAAACGACAACAGTTTCTCCTATATCTGTTGCCAACCCATTGCTTCTTTCAAAATAGAAAACGAAATAATTACGAAGCAACATCCTGATGGTAGCTCAGAAACTATCATTATAGATGCTAGTACCAATGTTCCTGAAATAATTCAATCTTTTTCGAATCAATTTCAATCGCAAAAGAATGATTTTAAATTCATTAACAATGGCTTATTTGGCTACATCGCTTATGATGCTGTACGCTATTTTGAAAAAGTAACCATCGCTAAAAAAGAAAACAGTAATTCCATCCCAGATGTGTATTATGCGGTGTACCAAAACATCATTGCCATCAATCATTTCAAGAATGAGGCCTATATTTTTTGTCATAGTTTAGATGAAAAAAATAACATTTCTGAAATCGAGCAACTCTTGCAATCCCGAAATATAGCTTCTTATAAATTCTCAAAAGAAGGCGAAGGTTTTTCGAACCTTACGGATGAAGAATTTAAACATAATGTGGCATTAGCCAAAAAACATTGTTTCCGTGGCGATGTTTTTCAATTGGTTTTATCAAGACGTTTTACACAAGGATTCAAAGGCGATGAATTCAATGTTTATAGAGCGTTAAGAAGCATTAATCCTTCTCCTTATTTGTTCTTTTTTGACTATGGTGATTTTAAATTATTCGGCTCTTCTCCCGAAGCACAAATTATTGTAAAAAACAGAAAAGCCGAAATTCATCCCATTGCAGGAACATTCAAACGAACAGGCGATGATGAAAAAGATGCTGTTTTGGCCAAAGCCCTTTCTGAAGACAAAAAAGAAAATAGCGAACACGTCATGCTAGTCGATCTGGCCAGAAATGATTTGAGTCGCAACGGACATGATGTAGCAGTTGAAAAATACCGCGAAGTTCAGTTTTTCTCACATGTCATTCATTTAGTATCTAAAGTAACAGGCCATTTACACGAAAAAGCCTCAACGCTACAAGTCGTAGCAGACACTTTTCCCGCAGGTACTTTGAGTGGCGCACCAAAACACAGAGCCATGCAATTGATTGAAGAATACGAAAAAACCAACCGTAATTTTTATGGAGGCGCCATTGGTTTTATGGATTTTGAAGGCAATTTCAATCATGCAATTATGATTCGAACTTTCTTGAGCAAAAACCATCAATTGCATTCACAAGCGGGTGCAGGAATCGTTGCAAGCTCAGATGAAGAAAGCGAAATGCAAGAAGTTTATAACAAACTTAGAGCCTTAAATACCGCATTGGATTTAGCAGAAACGATATAAAAAAGTAATCAGTGTTCAGTTTTTAGTTTTCAGTAAAAAACTTTAAACTTTAAACAAAAATTAAATAACAATGAAAAAAATATTAGTCATAGACAATTACGATAGCTTCACTTACAACTTAGTACATTATTTAGAAGATTTAGATTGTGAAGTAACCGTGTACCGAAACGATGAATTTGATTTAGATGAAATCGCTCATTTCGACAAAATTTTATTATCGCCAGGACCAGGTATTCCTGATGAAGCGGGCTTGCTTAAAGCAGTAATTCAAAAATACGGTCCCACCAAAAGCATTTTTGGGGTATGCCTTGGCCAACAAGCAATTGGAGAAGTCTACGGCGGTACTTTGTCTAATTTAGATAAAGTATATCACGGGGTTGCCACAACGGTAAAAACGATTGTAAATGACGAACTCCTTTTTGATGGATTGGAACCAACATTCGAAGTGGGGCGCTACCATTCTTGGGTGGTCGATGCAAATGTATCCGATGTTTTAGAAATCACATCCATAGACGAAAATGGACAAGTGATGTCTTTGCGCCATAAAAGCTACGATGTTCGCGGCGTACAATTTCATCCTGAAAGTGTGTTAACCCCTGACGGGAAAAAAATGTTAGAGAATTGGGTGAAAAATTAGTGCTCAGTTTTCAGTATTGAGTAAACAGTCCTTTTGAAAACAAAACTAAGAATCTTAGTTATTTACAAACTTAGTATTTCACAAAAATGAAAAACATATTAAACAGACTCATCAATCACGAAATGCTTTCTAAAGAAGAAGCAAAAAATGTATTGATAAACATATCCAACGGAAGTTATAATCCTAGTCAAATTGCCTCTTTTTTGACTGTTTATATGATGCGCAGCATTAGCATAGACGAGTTAGCTGGCTTTAGAGAAGCGTTATTGGATTTGTGTATCAAAGTAGATTTATCCGCCTACAATGCCATTGATTTATGTGGTACAGGTGGCGATGGAAAAGACACCTTTAACATCTCCACTTTAGCATCCTTTGTTGCGGCGGGAGCAGGAATAAAAGTAGCCAAACACGGTAATTACGGAGTGTCTTCTATTTCTGGTTCCAGTAATGTCCTTGAAAAAATGGGAGTCCAATTTAGTAACGACGCCTCTTTTTTAGAAAAATGCATCGATCAAGCAGGTATTTGCGTGTTGCATGCACCTCTTTTTCATCCTGCAATGAAAAATGTAGGCCCCATACGAAAAGAATTGGCAGTAAAAACCTTTTTCAATATGTTGGGTCCAATGGTCAATCCTTCTTTTCCAAAAAATCAATTGGTAGGGGTTTTCAATTTAGAATTGGCGAGAATGTATGGCTATTTGTATCAAAACACCGAGGTGAATTTTACTATCCTTCACGCACTCGATGGCTACGATGAGATTTCATTGACGTGTCCAACCAAAACAATTACCAAAACAATGGAGGGTATGTTGTATCCAACTGATTTTGGTGTGTCTCTTTTATCTCAAAACGAAATCGAGGGTGGAAAAACCATTGAAGAATCAGCAACTATGTTCCATACTATTCTTTCAGGAAAAGGAACGGAAGCTCAAAACAATGTGGTTTGTGCCAATGCTGCTATGGCCATTGCAACCGTTAACCAATGCACTCCTTTAGAAGGATTTCAAATAGCGAAAGAAAGTTTGCTATCTGGCAAAGGCTTGGTAGCTTTGAACAAACTAAAAGAGTTAAGTAAATAAAAATAGTTTAAAAGTTTAAGGTTTAAAGTGGTTGAAATAGCCCACAACTTTAAACCTTAAACAAAGAAAACTTTAAACAAAAAATTAATGAACATCCTAGATAAAATCATCATCGATAAAAAAAGAGAAGTCCTTCTCAAAAAATCCATTATTCCCGTTTCGCAATTGGAAGCTTCAGTATTTTTTGAAAAACAGACGATTTCTCTTAGCCAAAAATTAAAAGAAAGTCCTTCTGGAATTATTGCTGAACACAAACGTCGTTCCCCTTCCAAATCCATCATTAACAACAATTTTACGGTTGAAGAAGTAGTAAAAGGTTATGAAAATGCAGGTGCTTGCGGAATTTCAGTACTAACCGACGGCAAATATTTCGGGGGTTCGCTAGATGACTTACTCTTGGCTAGAGCCTCGGTAAATATTCCTTTATTACGAAAAGAATTCATTGTAGACGAATACCAAATCCTTGAAGCCAAAGCTTATGGAGCGGATTTAATCCTACTCATCGCTGCGGTTTTAACGCGTGAAGAAATCAAATCATTATCTGAATTTGCTAAAAGTTTAGGACTAGAAGTATTGCTTGAAGTGCATAATTTAGAAGAATTAGAAAAATCTATTATGCCTACACTGGATATGATTGGAGTAAACAATCGCAACCTAAAAACCTTTGAAGTGAGTTTGGATTTTAGCAAAACGTTAGCCTTTAAGATTCCAAATGATTTTGTCAAAGTATCCGAAAGTGGCATTTCGACTGTTGAGGCGATTCAAGAATTAAAACCCTATGGTTATCAAGGCTTTTTGATTGGAGAAAACTTTATGAAAACAGATAACGCAGGCGAAGCTGCCACTGATTTTATAAAGAAAATAGCCCCCTAACCCCCGAAGGGGGAAATAGCAACTAATAAATAGTAATCTTTATGCAATCATCTTCAGAAAAACAGTCCAATACAACATCCGCACAAGAACTCCCCCTTCGGGGGTTGGGGGGCTGTGGACTTAAAATCTGCGGTATGAAATACCCTGATAATATACTCGAAGTTGCGACCCTACTTCCCGACTATATGGGATTTATCTTTTGGGAAAAGTCGGCTCGTTATTTTGAAGGACCGTTGCCTGAGTTACCCAAATCCATCAAAAAAGTGGGGGTTTTTGTCAACGAAAAAAGTAATATCATCCTAGACAAAGTAGCCCAATACGATTTACAAGCCGTACAGTTGCACGGACAAGAATCAGTAACTTTTTGTTTGGAATTAAAAAATAAATTAGGGACTAGTGTCGAAATCATCAAAGTATTCTCAGCAGATGAAACCTTTGATTTTAACGTATTGAAACCCTACGAGCCAGTTTGTGATTTCTTTCTTTTTGATACCAAAGGCAAATTACCCGGAGGTAACGGAACTACTTTTGACTGGAGAATTTTACAAAACTATCCTTCCTCCAAACCATTTTTCCTTAGTGGAGGCATCGGAATTGACGAAATAGCATCAGTAAACGAAATTTTGAACACCCATTTACCCCTTTACGCCATAGACGTAAATAGTAAATTTGAAATAGAACCTGGATTAAAAAATCTCAATCTTGTGAGGACAATTCGCGAATTGTCCCTACACCAAAAAAATAAAAAAATGTCATACAACGTAAACGAAAAAGGCTATTATGGTCAGTTTGGAGGAGCCTACATTCCAGAAATGTTATATCCTAACGTAGAAGAATTGCGCCAAAACTATTTGGACATTACAGCTACACCCGATTTTAAAGAAGAATTCAACCAGCTATTAAAAGATTATGTGGGGCGTCCAAGTCCATTGTATTTTGCGAAGCGATTGTCTGAAAAATACAATACCAAAGTCTACTTAAAAAGAGAAGACCTCAACCATACCGGAGCACACAAAATCAACAACACGATTGGCCAAATTCTAGTCGCCAAAAAATTAGGCAAAAAACGCATCATCGCCGAAACAGGTGCGGGTCAGCACGGCGTGGCTACCGCTACCGTTTGCGCCTTAATGGGGTTAGAGTGCATCGTTTATATGGGCGAAATCGACATTGCCCGTCAAGCACCTAACGTAGCTCGAATGAAAATGTTGGGCGCTACTGTACGTCCAGCGTTATCAGGTTCACGTACGCTTAAAGACGCTACAAACGAAGCCATCCGCGATTGGATTAACAATCCCGTAGACACGCATTATATCATTGGTTCCGCCATTGGTCCACACCCTTATCCTGATATGGTTACCCGTTTTCAGAGTGTCATTTCCGAGGAAATCAAATGGCAATTAAACGAAAAAGAAGGTCGCGAAAATCCAGACTATGTCGTAGCTTGTATTGGTGGCGGAAGTAATGCTGCCGGGACATTTTACCATTTCTTAGACCAAGAAGAAGTGGGCATTATTGCCGTAGAAGCCGCTGGAAAAGGCGTCGATTCTGGGCATAGTGCCGCTACGAGTAAACTAGGAAAAATGGGAATCATTCACGGTTGCAAAACCTTGTTGATGCAAACTCCTGATGGACAAATTACGGAGCCCTACTCTATCTCGGCTGGGCTAGACTATCCGGGTGTTGGACCTATGCACGCGCATTTGGCTGAATCTGGTCGTGCCGAATTCTATTCCGTTACTGATGATGATGCGATGGAATTTGGGCTTGAATTGTGCAAATTAGAAGGCATCATTCCCGCCATCGAAACCTCGCACGCGTTGGCTATTTTCAAACAAAAACAATTCAAACCCTCAGATATTGTCGTGATTAGCCTTTCAGGACGAGGAGATAAAGATTTAAATACATATATTGACTACTTTAAATTGTAGTAGGGCGTTACCACAAGGGTCGGGCTGTACGCTATATCTCTAGGGGCGAACCCCGCCCCTAGAGGATGCCGCTCCCATCCCTAACGCAAACCCTGCAACACCACAAATGAAGTAGTCATTAACACCAAAGCACTATGCAAAAATTATTTACATACGGAACATTACAGCATCCTGAGGTGCAAGAAGATCTTTTTGGAAGAACACTCAAGGGAACTCCAGAAACGCTTTTGGGCTATCGTGTCAAAGAAATCCAAATCGAAGAAGAATTTGGTTTAATCAACTACCCCATCATCGTCGAAACCGAAAACCCTGAAGATACCATTCAGGGCATTGTGTATGACGTGACGACCAATGATCTTCGCCAAGCCGACCTCTACGAAGGAAAGCATTATAAACGTGTAGAAGTAGTTTTGCAATCCAACCAAAAAGCTTGGGCTTATAGTTTGGTGGTGTAGGCTAAAATAAACAACCGCAAATTCGCAAATTTTAAGGTATTTATTTTTAAAATATCCGCCACAAATAACACGGATAAACACTAATTCAAAACATTTCTTTTATTCCACGAATCCTTAAGAACTGTATAATTAGTGCAATTCAATTTCAAAATTGATGATTTAGTGCCAATTTGTGTTTTTCGTGGCTAACTTTTTAAAATGCCAATTTGAGGTAATAACAGTTTTGAACTTAACAAAAAAGTCTCGCTTACATTAGATTTGAGACCAAAAAACATAGAATTTTAGATAGAAAGAATAAATTATGAACCGAATCAATCAAAAATTACAAGAAGATAAAAAAATATTGTCCATCTATTTTTCTGCGGGCTATCCAAACCTAAATGATACCGTTCAAATCATTAAAGATTTAGAAAAAAATGGCGTCGACATGATCGAAATCGGATTGCCTTTTAGCGATCCTTTGGCCGATGGTCCTACCATTCAGGCGAGTTCCACTCAAGCCTTGCACAACGGTATGACCACACAAGTATTGTTTGACCAACTAAAAGACATTCGAAAAACAGTCAACATTCCTTTAGTGATTATGGGATATTTTAATCCGATGCTACAGTATGGTGTAGAGCAATTCTGCGCAAAATGTGCCGAAATAGGAATCGATGGATTGATTATTCCTGATTTACCTGTAGATGTCTATGCTGACGAATACAAAGCAATTTTCGAGCAATACGGTTTAAAAAACATCTTTTTAATCACGCCACAAACTTCAGACGAACGCATCCATTTTATCGATAGTGTTTCGGATGGTTTTATTTATATGGTAAGCTCGGCTAGTGTAACAGGTTCGAGTGCAGGATTTGGAAACACACAAGAAGCCTATTTTCAACGCATCGCTCAAATGAATTTAAAAAACCCTCAAATTATTGGATTCGGAATCAACAATGCCGAAACTTTCCAACAGGCTACACAATTTGCCAAGGGAGCCATCATTGGTAGTGCCTTCATTACTTATTTAAAAGAAAATGGAACTGCCAACATCAAAGCATTCGTAGAATCCATTCGATAAAATAATATCTAATGTTACTAAAAAGAACCACATCCGATGATCCTGATTTTCAAAAGCTAGTCTTACTTTTGGATCAATTTCTACGATCTAAAGACGATGAAGATCATGATTTTTATGCTCAATACAACAAAACAGACCACATCAAGCATGTAGTCGTAGCTTATCATGAAAATGAAGCCATAGCTTGTGGCGCTTTTAAAGCATTTGACGAAAAAAGTGTTGAAATCAAGAGAATGTTTGTAGTAGCATCTTTCCGAGGCAAACAAGTTGCGCATCATATTATAGCAGAACTTGAGCAATGGGCCAACGAGCTGCAATACAACTGTTATGTACTCGAAACCGGCACTAACAACCCTGTAGCCATCGCATTATATCAGAAACTAGGTTACCACATTATTCCCAATTATGGCCCTTATGAAGGGGTAGCTACAAGTGTGTGTCTAAAAAAAGAAAATCAATGCTAAAGCCAACCCTTGTTACTTTACCCGAAACCAAATTGGTTGGTAAAAAAAGAAGCATGTCGTTACTTGATAATCAAACCCAAGCACTTTGGCAGGATTTTATGCCAAATCGAGAACTCATCACCAACCGAATAGGCAACGACTATTATTCGGTTCAAAACTACAGCACAGATTATTTTGAAACTTTTAATCCCGCTAAGTCTTTTGTAAAATGGGCAGCTGTAGCGGTGGATGCTTTTGAAAATATCCCCAACGATATGGAGTCCTTTATCCTACCCACGGGACTTTATGCCGTTTTTGAACATAAAGGAATGGATACAGCAATTTTTCAGGAAATTTTTACGGAGTGGCTGCCCAACTCTACCTATATTTTGGATCATCGTCCTCATTTTGAACTTTTAGGAGAGCGATACAAAAACAATAACCCCAACTCAGAGGAACAAATTTGGATTCCCATTCGAAGCCTATAACAAACCAGAAAAACCAAGCCTGTAGAGCTTGGTTTTTTCGTTAAAAAAAAGTTAAAACAAAATTAAACAGTCGTTTAATTTAAACGCTTGTTTAATTTTGTCATACGAAAAAACCAAGGCATTGAAAACGGAATTTACCGAAAAGCAAATCCAAATACTCGAAGTAGCCGAAACCTTATTTGCTGAAAAAGGGTTTGATGGCACCTCTATTCGAGATATATCTAAACAAGCGAAGATTAATATTGCTATGGTATCCTATTACTTCGGATCCAAAGAACGATTGCTTCAATCGTTAATTGTTTATCGTACCTCAGATATCAAAAAACAATTAGAAAATTTAATCGAAGAAGATTTAGAACCCATTGAGAAAGTCAATAAGTTAATCGAAATTTACATCAACCGAATAAACAATAACAAAGGGATTTATCGCATTCTACATTTTGAACTTTCATCGAAGAAAAGAGAACAAAATCTCGTGGCGTTTACTGAATTTCGTAAAGGCAATCTCAAATACTTAGAATCCATCATTGAAGAAGGCCAACGCAAAGGTGTTTTTAGAAAAGATGTCATAATCCCATTGATAACACCAACGATTTTAGGTACTTTTTTTCATTTTCATATGAACAAAACCTATTTCGAAAATCTTTTGAACTTGACTACAGAGACTTTGTACAATAATTACATCAAGACCAACTTGACAAAGCACATACAACAAACAATTAAAGCCCTTTTGATTTATGAAAATTAGCCCACTATTTGTCTTTGGGATTTTGTGTTGGGGAACTTCCACGGTAACCGCTCAAGAAAAAACACATCTTAAGCTAGAAGATGCGGTACAATTGGCTTGGACCAAGAGTAACGAAATTTCACTTGCTACGACCAAAGTAGCTACCAAAAAATACGAACTGCAAGCCAGTAAGAACAATCAATATCCTGATTTAAAAGTATCGGGACAATACCAGCACCTAACTAGTGCCAAAATTGATATGAAATCTAATTCAGGTGGAAGCGGCCTAGCAGCTGGTCCTGTAGATCGATTAATGCTTGGTCAAGTTACGGCCAGTGTTCCTGTTTTCGCAGGATTCAAAATTCAAAATAATATTGATTTACACGATAATTTATACTTAGCCGAAACAGCAAATTCAGTTCAATCTAAAGAAGAGATTGCTCTAAAAGTCGTTAATTATTATGCTAGTTTGTACAAAGCACAAAAGACGATAGAAATCCTCAAAGAAAATCAAAAACGTGCCAAACAACGCGTAGTTGATTTTATTGATTTGGAGAAAAACGGCATTATTCCTCGCAATGATTTATTGAAATCACAACTGCAAGTTTCTAAAATACAACTCGCCATAGACGAAGCAACCAACAATTTGAATATCGTTAATTTCTATTTGGTTAATCTTCTAAAATTGGATACCAATACACAAATTGAAATCGTTGAACAAGATTTTGTCAATTTTCAAATGAATAATGTGCCTACGAATGAACAACCTGCTTTGCAAAACAGGAAAGATTTAGAAGCCCTACGTTTTCAAGGAAAAGCCAGTCAATCGAGTATAAAAATTGCTAAAAGTGCCTACTTCCCTACTATTGCAATTTTGGGAGGTTATACCGCATTGGATTTGCATAACGTAGTAACAGTGCAAAACGCAATGAACATTGGTGTAGGCATTTCGTATGATTTAACCAGTATACTCAAAAACGGAGTTATGGTAAAAGTAGCCGAAAGCAAAGCCTTAGAGGTTCAAAATACTGAAGCGATTTTGACAGATTATATCAAAGTGCAAGTACAAAAAGCCATTGAGGATTATCAATTGGCCATCAAACAAGATATTGTATATGCAGAGGCAATAGATCAAGCCACTGAAAATTACCGAATAGTAAAAGATAAATACGATAACGGACTTTCTAACACCAACGATTTATTGGAAGCTGATGTGGATCAACTGACTGCCAAAATCAATAAAGCTTTAGGCAAAGCCAATATCATTCAAAAATATTACGAATTACTATCGGTAACCGGCCAATTAACCCAAACCTTCAACCCATCAAAAATATAAGTACCAGTCCCATGGAAAAGAAAAAAACAAATATAAAGTTCCTAATTATCTCAGTTTCATTGCTAGTACTAGGCAGCATTTATGGTATTTACAAATACAACCATGCACAATCTCATGAAGAAACTGATGATGCTCAAATAGAGAAAAACATGACACCTATTATTCCTAGAGTAGCAGGTTATATTAGCAAAGTATATGTAAAGGATAATGATTTTGTAAAAAAAGGAGATACTTTATTTACAATAGATAAAAAAGATTTTCAAGTTAAAATTGAAGAGGCCAAAGCAGCATTGATTGGTGCTGAAGGTGGTTTTGAAGTAGCCAAAGCGGATATCGGAAGCGCTTTAGCTAGTATTTCGGTTTCTGAAGCCAATGTGCTTTCTGCAGGGGGCAACATCGAATCGGCAAAAATTAGATTAGGAAGAGCTACAAGTGATTTTATTCGTTATGAAAATCTTTATAAAAATCATACAATTACCAAACAACAATATGAACAAGCTTTGGCTACTAAACAAGAAGCTGAAAGCCAATTGAGAGTATTACAACAACAACAACGCGCTAGTGCTTTTCAGAAATCAGTAATTGAAGCCAAATCTAAAGTTTCAAACAAGCAAACTGAAGTAGCTGCTGCCAACATCAAAAGAGCACAAGCCGTTCTAGATGCTGCCAAACTGAATTTAACTTATACTGTGGTTACTGCTGCCATCGATGGGCAAGTGTCTAAAATAGACATTCAACCCGGACAATTGGTACAAGCTGGACAATCCTTGTTTTATATTATCAATAACGATGAAGCATGGGTTGTAGCGAATTTTAAAGAAACTCAATTGAACAAAATGGTGATTGGTCAAAAAGTAACTATGAAAGTTGATGCTTACCCTGATTATGAATTTGTAGGGGCTATTACTTCATTTTCGCCTGCAACAGGTTCTCGATTCTCTTTGCTACCTCCAGACAATGCAACTGGAAATTTTGTAAAAACCATTCAACGTTTGCCTGTGAAAATTAGTTTAGACAAAACCAATGATGCCAATAAAATTAAACTATTGCGTCCAGGAATGAATGTCGAAGTTGATGTTCATTTGAAATAATTCAGTAAACAGTACTTAGTACCTAGTTGTTAGTACTTAGCAGTTAGCAGTTTGACTACTGAGGACTATTTACTAAGAACTATCTACTATGTACTAAGGACTAATCGCTAAGGACTAAGACTAAAAGCTAATCACTAAAAAAACTAAGAACTACAAAAATGGTACAAACAGAAGCGGACGATTTAGTTGAGTACGGTTTTAGACGCGTAATAATTACCATTACTTGTGTGCTATGTGCGATGCTTGAAGTAGTTGACACGACGATTGTCAACGTTGCGCTCAACAATATGCGAGGTAGTTTGGGAGCTACACTTACGGATGTGGCTTGGGTAATTACAGCTTATGCCATTGCCAACGTAATTATCATCCCAATGACCAGTTGGTTGTCGCAACAATTTGGGCGACGCAACTATTTTGCGGTATCCATTATTATATTTACTGTTTCCTCCTTTTTATGTGGAAATGCAACCAATATATGGGAATTGGTGGCTTTTCGTTTCATTCAAGGATTGGGTGGTGGAGCTCTTTTGGTAACCGCACAAACGATTGTTACTGAGAGTTACCCATTAGCCAAACGAGGTATGGCACAGGCTATTTATGGTATGGGCGTAATTGTGGGACCAACCTTAGGACCACCGCTAGGAGGTTATATTGTTGACCGATTCTCGTGGCCGTTTATCTTTTACATCAATATACCTATTGGGATTATTGCAGCATTGCTTACGCTTTCCTTTATAAAAAGTCCAAAATACGGTGTTAAATTAAAGGCGAATCAAGTCGATTGGTTAGGTATCTTTTTTCTATCGGCTTTTATAGGTTCCTTACAATTTGTTTTGGAACATGGACAACAAGACGATTGGTTCAACGACCCAGTAATTGTTACTTTGAGTGTCGTTTCTTTCTTTGGGTTATTATTTTTTATTTGGAGAGAACTCACCTACGAACATCCGATAGTTAATCTTAGAGTACTTAAAGACTCCAATTTAAGAATTGGAACCATTATGTGTTTTATTCTTGGATTTGGTTTATATGGTTCTACATTTATTATTCCTATTTATACCCAATCGATTTTAGGATGGAGTGCTACCGATGCGGGATTGTTATTAATTCCAAGTTCGATAACCACGGGTATTATGATGCCTTTTATTGGTAAAATGATTCAAAAAGGAATCCCACAAACGTATTTGGTTGCTGCAGGATTTTTTGTCTTTTTTGCTTTTACGTATTGGATGCACTTAGTCATCACCCCAGATTCTGGAGAAGAGCACATGTATTGGGCGTTAATTTTGAGAGGTGTCGGATTAGGACTTTTGTTTGTTCCTATCACTACCCTATCGCTTTCCACCTTAACAGGGAAACATATTGGCGAAGGAGCAGCCTTTACCGGAATGATGCGTCAATTGGGAGGTTCTTTTGGAATTGCTATCATCACCACTTATATCGCTCGTATCAATCAAGAACACCGAGTAAATATGATTGGTTATTTAGACAATACCTCCTTCGAAGTACAACAGCGAGTGCACCAATTGCAAATGGGTTTTATGTCTAAAGGATATGCTATGAACGAAGCCTTAGCAAAAGCCTATAAAACTCTTGAAATGATGGTAACACAACAAGCCGCGGTACTTACTTTTTCGGATATATTTTTGTATTTGGGGTATTTGTTCTTGTTTTGCATTCCGTTCATTCTTTTAGTCAAAAAAGGAAAAAACAAAATCAATCCCGCCGATGCGATGCATTAACAAAAAAGCCGATTTCTAGTACTGAAATCGGCTTTTTGGTTTATAAATCACGAGAACTTTCACAAGATTTTGTATTAGTGTTCTTTTTTTACTTTTCTAGTTAGCATATAAATAATGGTAAAACCGGCCAATCCTAAAACAAACCAAAGACTATACGTTGAAGTATCTTCTAAATAAGTGGAAATGCTATTTGATTTTCCAGTATATCGCTCAATCGCCCAAGCCATTGAAACAATTCCAGCAAATGTTGCTCCAAAAATTCGTATCCATTTGTAAATTCTATAAGTGCTCAAAATCAACAACCAAGGCATTACAATAACTATTACGAATAGTTGCATCATCTCAATTCCAATATTAAAACCTAATAAGCTTAGTATTAATTTATTGGTATCTAAATTCAAGTCAGTCAGTATGGTAGCAAAAGCTAGTCCGTGAATTAATCCAAAACCGGATGCTACAAATATTTCTTTATTAGGAAAAATTGGTTTTACCGCGTGAATAGCAGTAAATAAAATAGATAAAGCAATGCATACTTCAACGAGTTTTGCATTGAGATGAATTAAACCAAAAGCGCCAATAATTAGGGTTATAGAATGACCAATAGTAAATGCGGTTGCAATTTTTAAAATTCTGATTAAAGCATATTTTATACCTCCTGAACGAATCCAATTGTTATTTATTGAAAGTAAGGGAGCTGAAAGAAGCAAAACCAGCAAAAAAAGCAAATGATCGGTTCCCTCGCTAATATGTTTCATTCCTAAGTTTACCATACTTTTAAACCCATTCCAATTGGAGCCCTTTGCAAGGTTCACCTTAAAAGGACTTACTTTGAGTGTATTAATATCCACATTAATTGCCCCAATTTCAGTGTTGTCTTCTTCAATTTTACCATTCTCCCAATCTTGACGGATAATAACTAATGCGCGATGTGTAACAACTTGATGAAGTATGGCATCATAGTGTATGCTAAATTCTCTCAAATTGTTGGTCTTTTTGGGGGTAATAACCAATTGAACTATTAACTCTTCATATTTCCCAGTGGCTTCTTGCTCGGTTTTTAACACATTCATTTTATCAATGTGAACATCCCATTTATCACCCGATTTTCCTTGAATACTAAAATGTGACAGAATGTATTTTGATAATTCTCCTTCGTGATTTTTCAATAAATGAGTTGTGTTTATTGTAACATCAAAAGGCACCACAAATTGTAACTCTTTTAATGGAAGTTGCAACTCACAATGAATAGTCTTTGATTTTACATCAAGTAGCATAACAGAGCTTGGCATTGGATGAGAAAAAGCTATAGTACTCAATATAAACAACATAAAAAGTGAAAATATTTTTTTCATTGATTTTAAAAATTATATTTTACTAGTAACCTAGCATTAAAAGGTGTTCCTGGAGTGTAATGGATTTCTTCTACACTTTGGGTTTCGTTTTGCAAACGGCTCTCCGTAAGAAATTGGGTTTCTTTCCATTTTGTGTTGAAAATATTATCAATAGTAATCCCAATTACTATTTTTTTAAATTGATGATTAACCGAAAAATCGGTTACAACATATCCTTTTGCTAATACCGAATTATCTTCATTGGCTGGTCTGTCTCCTAAATAACGAGTCCGCAAACTCCCTGAGAAATTTTTCAAATTCTTTACAGAAATCCCGTTTACGAAGGTACTCACTGGTGCTAAGGGCAAATAATTATTTCCTCTCGGTTCATCAATCGCTCTTGCGTGGGTATAGGTAAAATCGGTGTTCCAAAACAACCAGTTGTTGATTTGATAACGTAGTCCAATATCAAAACCTTTTCTTGCAGTTTTACCACTAGGTTCTACCACGGCTTCGTCGCCAACATAAACAAATTCTTGTTGCAAATACAAGTACCAAAGTGCAGTATTAATCATCATTTTTGGAGAAGGTTTCCAAACCAATCCCAAATCTGCACCATAAGCATCTGGTAAAATTTCTTTGCCTTTTTGGGCAACTACAACTCGTGTATCGTTGCTATGAAAGCCTTTTCCCAACTTTAAAAAATAGCTTATGTTAGAATTTTGAGCATACAAAAAGTTCAGTTTTGGACTCATAATTGCTTTTGTTTCGCTTAAAGTCGCATAGTTTATAGCTAGTTTATCTACATAATTAAACTTAAAATAATCCAATCGCAAACCTGCGTTAATCAACCATTTTCCTTTAGAATAATCCAAACTTGAATAACCAAAAAAGTTGGTTTGATTGCTATCGCCCAAACTTAAATAATTTAAAACAGTTTGTCGGTTTACTGTATGCGACAATTCAACATCTTTATTGTTGTCATTTCGTAAACCTCCAGCCAATTTAAAAAGGAAACTTTCGTTCAATTTTTCATTGTATTCCGATTGAAATCCTACAATCGTTCTGTTTTCCTTTTGTTTAATTTGATCCCCATTTACAGGATCATTTAAGAAAAAAGTGAAGTTAGAAAACAATTCAAAATCATATTTATTAATGTAAGCAGAAGACTTTATAAACGAATTTTCATCTATTTTTTTATCGTATTGAATGTTAATATTGCTTCTGCTCGTGTTTCCTCCTTCGGTACTATCAATAGCTCCAAAGTGAGAAATCGTGCCATCTTTTACAGCTCTTTCAGGAATTTGTCCACTTGCGTCCCATTTACTGGTAAAATGCGATAGTGAAAAGGAAATTTTATCTTTTTCTGAAAATTTTGCGGTATATTTTCCAAATAAATTAATACGGTTGAAGTTTTGCGGAGCATCAAAATAGTTATCCGTAATCATGTATTCACTTGCAAAATAAGCCGATTGGTTTTCTTTATTTAATAAATTGAAGACTCCTGTTGTTCTGAGCGTATTAAATTGTCCCAACTCCAATGAAACCGCACTTTTGTCAAAAGTATCTTTGGTATGAAAAGCAACATAACCTGCGGTTGTAAAATCTCCTTTGTCGGCGAAATAAGGACCTTTGTCAAAATCTATTTTATCTACCGTTTCTGGAATTAAGAAATGTAAATCTGCGTAACCTTGTCCGTGAGCGTGGGAAACCATGTTTACAGGCATTCCATCCACAGATATATTGATGTCAGTTCCGTGATCAATATCGAAACCACGCAAGAAAATTTGCTCGGCTTTTCCTCCACCTGCATGTTGCCCAATGAATAATCCTGGAACTTTTCGCAATAAATCTTGCGAAGTAGCCACAGGTTGCAATTCTAAATCTACTTCTGAAAAAGAGCTGAGATGCTTAAAATCTTTTGTAATAACTACTTCTTCGAGTTGAAAAGATTTTTTGAGAAGCATAATTTTTATTTCATTTTCGTTCCCTAATTTAATTCTTTGTGAAATATAATTTGGGTGAGAAAAAATAATACTGTCATTCATTTTTACATTTTCAAATATAAAATTCCCTTGTATGTCTGAATGAACGTGATTTGCATTGGCTTCATTTTTTATCAATACATTATAAATAGGATAATTATCTTGATCAACAATTTTACCTTTTATGGTTTGAGAATAGACTATTGACGTTGTAAAAAAAACTAAAATGTAAAAAATGTTTCTCATAAATAGTAACGATAATAAAGTAAACAAATCCTATTTTGACGATATTTTGCTTCTTCGGATTTTATTTTTAAACATAAATAAAAAAAGCCAATAACCGTAAAAAATAGCAATTATTGGCTTTTCGTATATTGTTAATCTATTAACTTTTAGTTGTTGCGTAATCATTTATTCGATCTCTCCATATAGAGTGATAATGAACTCCGCTAACTATAACTCCACCTTGTGCACTGTATTCTATCCAAACGTGTGGTCCTGCTATTCTGAAATAATCTCCTCTAGCAGTCATAGCAGATGTTCCGCTGTATAAAATATAAGTATTATCAATTTCTGAGGTGTAAGTTGCCATAATGGCCGCAGCATTGGTATCATCTACATCATTTACATAGGTTTTTATGGCATTCAAAACCAATGTTTTTTGTGCAGAAGTTAATCCACTACAAACCAATCCCGAGTTTGTAGTAGGAAAGCTCCAATTGGCAGTTGGTCCGCAAACTAAATCAGAAAAAGTAGAGCTAGATTTTGCCATTGCCAATTCTGTAGAGCTTAATACTGCTAAAATAGCCACAAACGCATCTCTTTCTTGGTTAATTGGGGAATAAGAAGTTCCGTTTGCGGAGAATGTTGTAGGTTCTACTGCTGCAAAACTTGGAGTCGCAGAAACAAAAGTCCCATTGGTAAAAGTACTTTGAATGGTCTTGTGATGGCCTGTAAACATAATTTCAAATGTTCCCGTTGAAGAAGGTGTTCCAAAAAATGCTAAATAATAATTACCCGAACCATAAGTACTTCCTCCTCCATTAGCATACAAATAATCATCTGCCAATAGCAATTGCTGTACCTCATCATATCCTTCGTTTGAAGTAGTTCCGCTAATTTGTTTTACAATAGCCTTGGCGAGCGCTACTTGCGTGGTGGTTAAATCACCCAACCTTAAACCTATTCTTGCAGACATTGAAGCGGGAAGATTAGACCACGTTTTAATGTTAGCATACGTGTAACTTAATTGCAAAGCTGCTTGTTGAGTGGTAGTTAATGAGGCTTTAAATTGATCACACAAACATACCAATTTTGCTATTCCTGATAACGATGTACAAGTGCTAGGATCACTTGCCACTACAGCCGAAACCCCAATTGTTCCTACAGAAGAAGAACTTCCACTAGTTGTGCTTCCAGTAGTGCTACTATTTCCGTTACTAGTGCTGGTACTGCTACTGTTGTTACTGTCATTAGTACAAGAGTAAATTAAAAACCCTATTAGTAGTGCAAAAAGGATAACTGATAACTTTTTTGATTTTTCCATAATAATTGATTTAAATTAATTTTTGATTTTCTTTAAAGATGCTTTTTAGCTCATCAATTTTTAGGCAGGGCAAACAAATAATTTTACTTGAATTTTGTTTTCTAAGCCTTTTCTATCACTATTGATGAACTATATTCATAAGAAGCATCATTTAAATAATGGGCAATTATACAACTAATGAAAATCCTTGGGAGATATATGTGGCGAAACCATTTTTTTTGTAGGTCAAAATAGTATGTTTCAGCAAAAAACACTTCTATTAGGTTTCAATTTGATAGTAAGAGTTGTGAAACGAAAGAAATTTTCATCTATCCAAAACCCTTAATCGAAGGTATTTTTAAAGTTTAAAATAGAAGCAAATAGCAATATAGAACTCTTATTGACTTAACAGTTGTCTTTTATTGATAACCTATTCATCTTCGCTTTTGGGGTGGTACTTCAACTAAATTTTTCTAATTTTTGCATAAAATCATTCTCATAAGTAGTACCTATGGGTAGTGCAATGTCACCAAGTTTAACTATTTTGTTTCTATACGAAGTAATTCTCTTTAAGGAAATCACATTAGAGCGGTGAATTCTACAGAAATTCTTTTGAGGCAATTTTTCTAGTATATCTTTAATAGTAATTCTTATCATTAATGGCTTTTGATTTTCAAGATAGATTTTAACGTAATTGTCTTGCCCTTCTAGATAAATAATATCATCAAAGACAACTTTTACTAAACCATAATCGGTTTTAAAATAAATAAAGTTCCCATCATTTTCTTGAGATGTTTTTTTTCTGTCTACAACTCTATCAATAGATGTTTTAAATCGTTCAAAACTAAATGGCTTTAGTAAATAATCAAATGCCCCTATTTCGTAGCTCTCTACAGCATATTCTTTATAAGCAGTTGTAAAAATCACTAATGAGTCTTGCGGCAAATCTTTATAAAAATCAACGCCTGATTTAGCAGGCATATTGATGTCTAAAAAAATTAAATCGATTGGATTGTTTTCTAAAAAATATCTTGCTTCACTAGTTTTTAGGAAGACTTTTTTCAATTCTATAGTATCTAATTTAGAACAAAATACTTCAATTATTTCGAGAGATGGCAACTCGTCATCTATTGCAATTGCGGTAATCATTTGAGTACTATTTTAAGGTTTACTGTAAACGTTTCTTTGTTTTCAGTGATTTGTAATGAATGTTTTTGAGGATAAAAAAGAACCAACCTTTCTTTAGTGTTTTTAATACCAATATTACTAGATTCTATATTATTAGTAGCTACAATTCTATTAAAAACTAACAAATCTAATTCAGTATTGTTGAGTGCAATATTAATTTCAATTTCGGATTTTTCATCAGGATTTACGCCATATTTGAAGGCATTTTCTATAAAAGTGAATAAAATAAGTGGAGCTATTTTTTTATTAGAAAAGTCACCGCTTGAAGTAAATTTAATCAACACCGAATTTCTTAATCTCGATTTTTGCAATTCGATATAATTATCAATGTAATGAATCTCCTTTTCTAATAACACCTCATCTTGATACGAATCTTGGAGTAAATAACGCATAAAATCGGCAAGAATAAGCACTGTATCTGCGGTTTTGTCTTCTTTTTTTATTGCAGAAGCATAAATACTATTGAGTGTATTGAATAAAAAATGAGGATGAATCTGCAACTTTAGATGAGATAGTTCGGTTTGTAACTTTTCGTTTTTAATTTTTTGATTTTGTAGTTTTTCTCTCCAAAATGTGGAGAAAAAAATACTTCCTACAAATAAATAAACCAGATGGTCTACATCAGAAAAAAAATGCTGAAATTTTCTAAATACAGTTTCAGTATGAATGGGAGGTTTTGCTGGAAATAGTGGCGCTTTTGAAATATTAGGCCCCAATAATATCGCTGGCAAAAATAAAATCAATACTAATCCTAACCCAATTGTACAACCATACAGGACGTGTTTTTTTTGAAAAAGAAGCTTAGGAATGAGCAGCGAATAATTAATATAAAAAAAAATTAAAATTAGCGCATTACCCAACATACTATAGAACATTTCTCTAGTATTGCCGTTCTCTGAAAACTCTGTTGGTCTGGAGGGAAGCACAATAGGCAATAGTATAAAGCCCATACAAATTATAACAAGAAGTACTTTGTTTTTTTTAGTCATCATCAAACAACTTCATTTAATAAACTGCTATTTATTTTTAAATGTAAATATATCTCATAATGATTGATTTAAAATTAAAATGTTGTGGAATGCTGAAATTGTGTGGTGAAATTATTTTAACTATAAAATTGCCGATGCGATGTAGTAACGAAAAAGCCGATTTCTTGTACTGAAATCGACTTTTTGGTTTTGTCCCCAATAATTAATTTGAATTTACAGTTAATAATAACTCACTATCAAAAATTGCAGCTGGCGAAATTACTATTTCGTTCTTTGGAATCTTATCTCCATAACGTTCATTCATTTTTTTCTTAACTGCTTCGTGTGTCAAGTCAAAATTACTCAGTTTTTCTAATTTCCCAATTTCAATCCCTATAGCTCTTTGATAAACTTTCCAAATAAGTTCTGAACAATATATTTTATCATCTGACCATTCAAAAGTTAGATCATAATCTTTTCCTATAAACTGTTCCCCTTCTCTTTTCATTTTTTGAAGCGACTTATCTGTCAATATCTGGTCAGCATTTTTAAGTCGCTTGATTACATAATGTCCGTTTTCACCTCTAGCAATCCATTTGGTAAGTGGTGTTGTCGTAACTGGTTGAATTGCTTCAAAAACATAAAATTGTCCTTTGTCTCTGTAAACTATTCCACAATGCGAATATTTTGAGTTTGTAGCAAGTTGAATTGCCTTACTTTGTCCTGAAAGTGAAGTTTGAAAAATTATATCACCATTTTTTATACCGTCTTTGTCAACAATTTGTTGTACTTCCGCTTTCGTTGTGTCGAGTATATGTTTCGGATCGTAAAATTTTTGCTTGGTGTAAAGTCCACTGAAAATTAGCAGTCCTAAAAGTCCAAGAATGACTATTCGTTTTTTCATTTTCTTTTGCCTTTTCTGTACTGTCCGCTTCGTACTATCTAATTAGTGATGTTTTTTTATTCGCTCTTAACACGCGTGGAGTGCAGCATATCAAATTTCCAGCCTTTGTCGGTTAAAATGGCTGTGGTGCTTTCTAGCCAATGCAATTTTCGAATGATTTTATCATCAATGAAAATGGTTGCATAGTTGTGATAAGCCACCCAAGCGGTTTTTTTGGTTACTTTGACGTCTATGATTTCAATTTTGTTTACTCGTTTTGGAATGGGCAATTCGAGTTTGGCTTTATTCAAATAAGTTGCGATGGTATCGTTATTCCAAACTTCACCGTGTTCCAAAAGCAAGAAATCTTTGGTATAATATTGCTCAATGTTTTTAGCTTCTAATTTTGACCAGATTTCGTCAAACGATTCTTGTATTAAATTTTGAAACTGTTTTTTGTGGGCTTCCATTGCACCTTGAGCGAATGCTATCGTAGTAAAAAATAGCATCAAAAGTAGGGTAGTATCTTTTTTCATTGTTGTTGAGATTATAGTATTGCGTTTATTTTTAATGGAGTTAGAACTAAATTATGTCCTGTTTTAGTATTTGCAAAAATCTTCAAAATAAAAAACTATGTTTAAATTAAGCAATTACCCCAAATCATAGGAGTAGCTGTTAGCAATAATTATTTATACACTTTTAGACCTAATGACCTAGCATAATTATTCAAGCCTTCATCAAAGGATATTAAATAGTCAATTTTTTTAGATTCGGATGCTATAATTTCTTTTATGATTTCATCAACAAAACTCACATCATTATATTCATTAATAGTTTTCTCAAAGAAACTACTCAGAGCGATATCTTTATAAGGGTTATCATCATATTTTATAAAATTCGGTTTTGATAGTAATTTTTGAAAATGTAAAGCATCATTCTTTCTGGAAAACTTGGAATTTAAAAATTCATATAAACTTGGAAATGGTATTATAATTTCTTCATCCTCAACAAACTCAGTTATAAAAGTAATATCATCGTTAATCTCAATGTGCTTTTCAGGGTTGTATAAAGCAATCCAAAAACAAGTGTCAATTATAATTTTCATTATATGTCCAAGTCAAGATGATCGAATAGATTATTTTGAGCATAACCTGTCCATGGAGATTGTTTGCTTTTCCCAAATAAAAATCCAGCTTTTAGTTTATTCACTTCAAAACTATTCCAAATCATATAAATTCTATCATTTGAACCTACTTTTATTTTATCTTTTAGTTCATTTCTTACTGATTTAATAAAATCAATATCCGTTTTTATTGTTGGTTTACAAGGATACTCCTTAATAATTCCAATTCCGTATCCTCTTTCTTCGGCATTATTTTCATCCAGCCATTTGAATAATCCTTCATAATCACCCTTCATTCCAAAATCGTAGGATATAAAAATTGTCTTTTTCATTTTATGTTTTTTATTTTATTTATGTTTCTTTGATATAATTGAACCTATCGTTGATAGCAATAAAGCGGTTTTGGTACTAAATTAAGCCCTATTTTCGAATTTGCCAAATCATCCTAAATACAAAACCATCTTTCCATTAAGCTTATTGCCCACCCGAGGCTGCAAGCCGAAGAGACGAAGTAAATCAATTATTGTAGATTGTACTTGCTGGCTTTTATTCACTATTTTTTTTACTTTTAAACTTTAGGTAATCTTCTCTGAGGTATTCGTTACAGTCTTGTATTAGTACTTTTCCATTTTTCAAGAAATAATATGCCGAATCTTTTCCTATTTCTTTATAAACCGAATCACCCACATCTATTTGGTAATAAATCTCGTTTGGAATTCTAATCTCGTTGTAATCATTCAAAATCATAAATCTTGGAGCTCTTGTATAATCTCCATCTTCTTTTTTAGCAGTTATTTTACCTTTGAATTCTGTTTGTTTGCTTTCTAGGTATTTTTCTCTTTTATAGTCTAATGAGTTGTTTTGATATATAGTTATAATCACAAGAATTATAGCGATTGGAACAAAAACATAAGCTAAGTTTTTCCTAATTTCAGTTTCTTGCTTTTCTAATTCTTGCTCTGATTTATTCATAGTTTATTACACTTTCCAATCCTAGTTCTTTTGTGTCTATTTTTAAAGATAATGGAGATTTGATCATTTTCAAAATACTTTCATTAATGTTAGTACAAGAAATTACACCTAAGTTATTTTCGATAGCAATTTCTATGAACTTACAAAAATCTGTAAAGTATTTTTTTGTGTCTTCATTAGTAGAATATAAGTTTCCTTTCTCTAACCACAAAAGCTTCAAATCTTCATTTGTCACCAAATTTATGAGTCCCGTACAATTTGAACGAGAACTATAAAATATACTTCCCAAATTGCTATCCGTAAAATTAGATATAATTTCTCCTGCAACAGAATTTGGATTAGCACTAACACATCCTGTAAATATGGTTCTACCTAAAATTAAATGAGGATTAAAAGCAGCACATTCTGAAAAAATCATTAACGTTAAAATAAGGTTGATATCTTCTATTATTTGCCCATTTGCTTTTTGAAAATCTTCTTCGTCTTGATAACGTTTTTTTATAAAAACAGAATATTCTTCGCTTGTTCCCTTTTTCCGTGTCTGAATATTGTATAAGGTTTTGTGTGATTTAAAGTCTTCGTCTAAATGTTGGCTAAATTTTAATATTTCAGCAATTCGTTCATCATTTTTATCATTTCCGTAGGCTATATATTTTCCCAAATCTGAATTAAAATATTCCCTAATTAATTGTCCATTCCTTCTAA
This sequence comes from Flavobacterium polysaccharolyticum, assembly GCF_038739875.1. Lineage (NCBI taxonomy): Bacteria > Pseudomonadati > Bacteroidota > Flavobacteriia > Flavobacteriales > Flavobacteriaceae > Flavobacterium > Flavobacterium polysaccharolyticum. The sequence goes on along the minus strand of NZ_JBCGDP010000022.1, from coordinate 42,757 downwards.
AGTCAGTAACAATTTTTGAATAGAATTTTTTATCGTCAAAGTGATGTAAAGTATTCCAATCGCCCATTTTAATGATTTTAGAGGTTTGTTTTGGTATCATTGCCACCAATGTCCCAGCGCTTGGCGAGTTTGCAAGCTTCGGAACCGATTATTTTCTGTTAAAGCTAAAATTTCTTGCGAAATATAAACGTAAATTTACTATAAAATTGGCAATATTGCTAAACGCAAGTTAGCAGTAATATTTTTTATATTTCCACACCTAATTCTATTCTTTCAAATTCAATCCAAAAATTGATAATATCTGCAAACGAAACTACTTCGAATATGTTTCGACTATTATAATCAATTAAATTTATGTTTTTCCAAATAGGTTGATTTTGAATGTTAATTGTAATATTAATTTTCGAATGTCCAAAGCTATTTCTTAACTGACGAGCAAATTGACACAAGTTATTGGCGTTATCTAAGCCTCCATATTTACTATGAATTATTTTTTTAACTTTCTTTTCCCACCAATTAAGAAACTGTTTTTCAATAACTGTGGCTAATTGCTCATGTTCATAAGTAAGATTAATGATTTTGTGTTTAACTTTTATTTCATCATCTTCATTCTCTACAATCTTTTGCCGTTGAATTTCATATGATTTATCATTATTTGAAAAATCTATTATGTTAGAATTTACAGCAACATTAAATTCAGAAATAGTACATTGTAAGAGTTGTATTCCATTAAATTCTTGATTGTTTTTTGAAAATATTTCAATACTTACCAATTCAGCTTGCTTTATTATTGTTTTAAGTTCTTTGTAGAATGTATTATCTTCTCTTACGAATATTTGTTCAATTGGATTTATATGGTTCAGCATAAGTTGAATTTATTGGATAGTTGTGTATGTATGTATGTATGTATGTATGTATGTATGTATGTATGTATGTATGTATGTATGTATGTATGTATGTATGTATGTATGTATGTATGTATGTATGTATGTATGTATGTATGTATGTATGTATGTATGACAGTAGCCTAACTTTTTCTTCTCCCAAATATATTCTTTTCCTTACTAAAAACATAAAAATTTTCTGAATATTGTCTGCTAAGCTTTGTGGATTTGATTCCTTGAACTCCTGTGATTGCTTGCGTGAGGGATAGGAATAAACTACCGAAGTAGTATGGATAGCCCGACCGCAGCCAGACAAAGGGGCGAATAACACGTTTGCTATTTGCCCCTTTGGGTGGATGGGGTCACGCCCTAATCATTAGAAAACAGATTATGAAACGCATTGTAATGCTGGATTGAAATCCAGCCCTACACTATCAGTCGAGTCTACGACTCTTTTTTACAGCAGTTGTAGTTCCATCGGAACGGATTGATTTTGTAGCAATGGATTTCAATCCGTTGATGGGATAAGATTATGAGCTATTTATTTACATCTGTGTTTAGCGATGCTTTTATCGGGTAAAAACTAGTTGGTTGCCTTTGGATAAATTGGCATCAAAGACATAGCCGTCGTAATTGAAGCCTTTCAAATCGTCGAGGGTTTCGGCTTGGGTGTCGAGGATGTAACGTACCATCATTCCGCGGGCTTTTTTGGCAAAAAAACTAATCATTTTTAGTTTTCCGTCTTTGTAATCTTTGAACTCGGGCGTGATTACGGGCACTTTGAGCGCCTTGGCATCTACGGCAGAAAAATATTCGTTGCTCGCCAAATTGACAAACAGTTCGTCTTTTTTGAGTTCCTTGTTCAACGCTTGGGTCAAGGTGGTTTTCCAGAATTGGTATAAATTTTGGCTCTCGCCTACTGGCATTTTGGTTCCCATTTCTAAACGATATGGTTGAATCAAATCTAAGGGTTTGAGCAATCCATACAAACCCGAAAGGATGCGCAGGCGGTCTTGCAACAAGGGCAATTGGCCTTCGGAGAGCGTGTAAGCGTCTAAACCGGTGTATACATCGCCATCGAAAGCGTACACCGCAGGACGGGCATTGCTGGGTTTGAATGGGGTTTTCCAGTCCTTGTTGCGTTGCCAATTCAAGTCGGCCAATTTATCCGAAATCGACATCAGGCTAGCTAGTTCTTTGGGTGTTTTGAGTTGCAATTCGGCGTGCACGATTTTGGATTGCTTTAAAAAAGCAGGCTGCGTAAAGGTTTCAACGGGTAATTCTTTCTCGAAATTTAAGGACTTGGCTGGCGATATAACAATTTTCATATATGACTTTTCTTTGTCTTCAAAAATACAATTTGCATTTTAGATTTCCGAAGCCTAGCATTGATTTGTTTAATAACCGTATAACATTTGCTAATCCACAGGATTGAAATCTAGTCATTGTAAAAAATGAATTCAAAACTTAGTAAAAGCAAAATCATCATTGAATGGAAAGGAATCGAACCGGACGATTTACTTTTCAAATAGTTAACATTGACTAGCCACGGATGTAACAGATTAAAACGGATTTTTAATCATCGAAATGGTAGAATCTGTATTTTTGGGGCATTCAATATAAAAGCTATGGATTATTTCTTGATTTGTTTGGTGGCGTTTTTGGGTTCGGGATTGACTTTGTTCTCGGGTTTTGGTTTGGGAACCTTGCTAGTGCCAGTTTTTGGGTTCTTTTTCCCAATCGAAATGGCCATCTTATTGACCGCTATCGTGCATTTTTTGAATAATATTTTCAAACTGTTTTTGTTGGGACAAAAAGCCAACAAACAAGCCTTGCTGGCTTTTGGAATTCCGGCTATTCTTTTTGCTTTTGTGGGGGCATATCTGCTTTCTTTTTTAAATACTATTCCGCCAATTGGCAGTTACACGCTCGGGAGCCATACGTTTACGCTTTTGCCAATCAAACTTTGCATTGGTCTTATTTTGCTGTTTTTTGCTTTGTTTGAAATTATTCCAAGTTGGTCGCAACTTACTTTTGATAAAAAATACTTGCCGTTGGGCGGAGTGTTGAGTGGCTTTTTTGGAGGATTATCGGGGATGCAAGGCGCTTTGCGTGCCGCTTTCTTGATTAGAGCGGGACTAACGAAAGAATCTTACATCGGAACAGGAGTTGTTATTGCTTGTTTGATTGACCTCTCTCGAATGGGTGTCTATGTACAAAACTGGTCACAAAACGCCCAAAATATTGCTTATCCCTTGGTGATTTGTGCCACGCTTTCGGCTTTTTTGGGGGCTTTTATTGGCAATAGACTGTTAGAAAAAGTGACCTTAAAGAGTATACAATTACTAGTTGCGCTGCTACTTATGGTGTTTGCTGTGCTGTTGGGCTTGGGAATTTTGTAGTTTGAAAAATGGCTTTGTCTACCCTTATTTTAGCCACGGATGAAACGGATTAGAACGGATTTTATATTTCAAAAAAACATCCCTAAAACAGCTATACTTTCTGCTAATTCGTGTACTTCGTATTTCCCTTTTCAAAAGTAAATCCTTGGTATTTTAACGAATACGGCTGAAAACTGAGCTTTTTTAACTACTTTTGCACCCCAAATCGACTAAATCTAAAAAGTATGAATAAATTTTCGCTCTTTTTACTTCTTTTAAGTACTGCATTTGGAACGGCTCAAAACGCTGAAACTTATTTTGATAAAATCCGAAATAACGAAGCCCAACTCACGGCTTTCTTTTCTCAAATGCCCAAAGGAGGCGATTTGCACCACCACTACTCTGGCTCTGTTTATGCTGAACCGCTGATAGCCTACGCCATCAAAAATAATTTTTACCTAAATTTAGAGACTTTAGAAGTACAACCCCAACGAGGTACCGATGGAATTTGGGAATCCTTTGAAATGATTCAGAAAAATGGAGCATTACCCCTATACCAACAAAAAATCATCGAAAAATGGTCTATCAAAGACTTTAACGGCATAAGTTACCCTTCTGACAAACAGTTTTTTGAATCCTTCGGAAAATTTGAAGCGACCATCAAAGGCACTTTTGAACAAGGACTTTTGGAGCTGAAAAATCGCGCCATCAAAGAACAAGTAAGTTATATCGAAACGCAATTATCAACGATTCCGTGTGATATGAATACCGAGGATTTGACTCCTTATAACGAAGAACTTCGAAGCTTGGTTGCGAAAAAAGACGAAAAAGCCGTTTTCAAAGCACTGGACCAATTGTTTGCTACTTTCAACAAAAGAGAGGCTGCAAAATACGCTGCTAATTTCAACACAAACTTTGTAGCCAAAATGCATAACGACCTCAAGATTGATGACGCTCAATTCACGATGCGTTATCAAAATTTTGTGTTGCGCTTTATGGAGCCGGTAGACTTGTTTAAGAATTTAGTAATCGCTTTTATTTCTGCTGATAACAGTTCGCTAATTGATGGCGTGAATATCGTTTCGCCAGAAGATGGCGCTACAGCAATGAAAGATTATGAATTGCACATGTTGCTATATAAATACTGTCACACCAAATTTCCAAAGGTAAAATACAGCATGCACGCAGGCGAATTAACGCTTGGATTGGTGCAACCCGAAGAACTAACTTGGCACATCAACTCTGCTGTATACACTGCTGGTGCGAACAGAATTGGTCACGGAGTAGATTTGGCTTACGAAAAAAACAACTACGAGTTATTGCGCTATATGGCGAAAAACAAAATCGCGATAGAAATCAATTTGACTAGCAACGAATTTATTCTGAAAGTAAAAGAGAACCGCCATCCGTTTAGTTTGTACAAAGAATTTGGTGTTCCCATCGTAATTAGTACGGACGATGCTGGTATTTTACGTACCAATCTTACTGAACAATATGTGCTTTTGGCCAAAAGATACCCACAAGTAAGCTACAAAGACATCAAGGAATATGTGTACAACAGCATCCGATTTGCCTTTATCGAAGAGTCTAAAGTAAAAGAACAATTACTAGACGATTTGGATCGCCGATTTAAAAAATTCGAAGCACAATTTACCCCGCAATAAACTCCCGTTATTAGAAGAGTTATGGTAAAGTAACTACTATACTTTTTTAAAAATCCATAAAGAAAATACAATAAATAGAAGATTTTATTTAATTTTAGAAACTATTACTTTCTAAAATCAAATAAATTTATGGAAAACCAAAAAACAATCTTTCGCTTAAGTGTGTTTCTTTTAAGCTTTTGTTTACTTCCCTCTCTTTCAATTGAAGCGCAAAATACTGCTAAGAAAATGGACAAAACAGCCGTTTCTTCTGGCAACACTGCATACTTCAATGGATTAAAATGGCGTAACATTGGTCCGTTTAGAGCAGGTCGCTCTTTGGCAGTTGCGGGTCATGCTGATCAACCTTTAACATATTACTTTGGGGCTACAGGTGGTGGCGTTTGGAAAACCACTGATGGAGGAAACGAATGGTTAGCCGTTTCTGATAGCACTTTTACTTCTTCCTCTGTAGGAGCAATTACAGTCGCACCTTCAGACCCAAATGTGGTGTATGTTGGGATGGGAGAAGCTGATATGCGTTCTAATATCTCCTTTGGCGACGGTATGTACAAATCTGTAAATGCCGGTAAAAACTGGAGTAAAATCGGACTCGACAAAGCCGATGCTATTGGAAACATCGAAGTGCATCCTAGCAATCCTGATATTGTTTTTGTAGCCGCTATGGGTAATCCATTTCATTCCAATCCAGAGCGTGGCATTTACCGCAGTACCGATGGTGGAAAAAACTGGAAACTAGTACTGTCCAAAAATGACAAAACTGGCGGAATGGTGGTCCGTATCGATGTGAACAATCCAAGAGTGATTTATGCGACACTTTGGGAAGCTTACAGAAATGGGCATTCCATGTCTTCTGGAGGAACCGAATCTGGTCTTTTCAAATCTACCGATGGAGGCGACACTTGGACCAACTTAAGTACCAAACCTGGAATGCCAGTAGGGCTTTTGGGTAAAATTGGAATCGCTGTCTCACCTGTAAACTCCAACCGATTGTATGCCTTGGTAGAAAACGACAAAGGTGGACTGTACCGTTCTGATGATGCAGGAGAACATTGGTCACTCATCAACGAAGACAAAAACTTATGGCAACGTCCATGGTACTATATGAATTTACAAGCCGACCCAAAAAATGAAGACGGTTTGATTGTGCTGAATGTAGACGCTTGGAAATCTTCCGATGGTGGTAAAAACTTCAAAAAAATCCCTGTTCAACATGGCGATACGCACGATGTGTGGATTAATCCGAAAAACCCAGAAAACTTTATTATTGGAGATGATGGAGGGGCTGAAATCACCTTTAACGGTGGTGTCAATTTTTCGGATATTGACATTCCAACGAGTCAATTTTACCACGTATCCTTAGATAATGATTTCCCGTATAACATTTATGGTGCTCAACAAGACAATTCCTCTGTTAGAATTCCTTCAAGAACCACTGGTTCTAGTATTGACAGAGAAGATTGGTTTCCAGTTGCGGGTGGAGAAGCAGGATACATTCAAGCCGATCCTACCAATTCCGACCTTACTTATGGCGGTGAATATGATGGACAGTTGAGTAAATACAATTCGAGAACCAAACAAGGACAAGATATTTCACCTTATCCAGAATCCAACATTGGTTCACCAGCAAAAGCCAAAAAACACCGTTTTCAATGGACTTACCCTATCGTTTTTTCTCCGCATAATCCCAAAAGAATGTATGTGACCTCACAATATGTATTGGTTACGGAAGACGAAGGCCATTCCTTTACTGCCATAAGTCCAGACTTAACTCGAAATGACCCAAAAACCACTGGAGACACTGGAGGTCCAATTACCAAAGACCAAACAGGAGCCGAAGTCTATGCTACTATTTTTACTTTTTCAGAAGCGCCAACGGAACAAGGGGTGCTTTGGACAGGCTCTGACGATGGTTACATTCATGTTTCTAAAAACAATGGAGCAAGCTGGGACAAAGTCAACATTCCGACTTCAATGTTACCTGAATTCTCTTTGATAAGCATCATTCACACTTCGGAACATACCAAAGGGAAAGCCTATGTCGCTGCCAACAAATACATGTATGGCGACCGTGCTCCTTACCTTTTCAAAACCACTGATTACGGAAAAACTTGGAAGAAAATCACCGCTGGAATTCCTGCTGATGAATATTGCAGAGTGCTACGCGAAGACCCTAACAAACCAGGACTTTTGTACGCTGGAACCGAGAGAGGTATTTATGTTTCCTTCAACGATGGGGATTCTTGGGAAAAACTGAACTTGAATTTACCGCTTACACCTATTCGTGATTTACAAATTCACAAACGCGATAAAGATTTGGTGGTGGCGACACACGGACGTGCTTTCTGGGTTTTGGATGACATTACGCCTTTACACGAAATAATGGACAAAAAGGTAACTAGCGAAAAACACCTTTTCCAACCCAGAACTGCCTACAGAACACAAGGGCGTCAAAGCAATACCCAATCATCTGGAACCAATGCTCCAAATGGGGTAATCGTACGTTTCTATCAAAAAACGAAAGCAGCCAAAGAATTAGAACTCGAATTCTTGAACGACAAAAACGAAAGCATCATCAAGTATTCTTCGGTTAAAAACACCAAAGGCGAACCACAAAAAGTAGCCAAAGAATTCCACCAAGACACTGAGAAAGAAAAAGCAGGTTACGTACCTAACAAAGCTGGAATGAATGTATTTGTTTGGAATATGCGCTATCCAAATGCTACCGAAGTGGAAGGCACGAATGTAATGTGGGCTGGTTCTGGCGTGGGTGCCAAAGTACTTCCGGGCACTTACAAAGTTCGTTTTATCGAAGACAAAAAAATCATCGGTGAGCAAACCTTTGAAATCAAAAAAGACCCAAGAGCAGAAGGAACCGATGCCGACTTGAAAGAACAATTCGAATTCCATCAAAAAGTCAACAAAAAAGTAAATGAAGCACATTTGGCTATCAATAAAATCCGCAAGATTAAAGGACAAATCAATAGTTATGTTGGCGCCGTGAAAGATTCGGTTATGGTCAAAGAAATGAAAAAAATGACCGAACCTACCATCAAATCTTTAGAAGAACTAGAAGCTACTTTGATGCAGCCCAAAGCCAAAGCCCCACAAGATGTTTTGGCCTACCCTATTATGCTAAACGATAAAATGGCGGGATTGGGTTCGAACGTTTCCTCGGGAGACACCAAACCAACCAAAGGTGCTTATGAAGTATACGACGATTTGGCTAAAAAAATTGATATAGCCGTAGCAAAAGTCAATGAAATTGCCACGGTCAAAGTACCCGAATTCAATGCCTTCATCCAACAAAAGCAGATTCCTGCCATAGTGATTGAGGATAAAAAATAAAGCATCCATAACAATGCAAGCCGTTTCTGAAAAGAAGCGGCTTTTTTTATTCCCAAAAAAAGCATCCAAAAAAAATACAACAAAGTTTGTTAATTGATTTTTAGTATAATCAATTGCATTCCTCTTTAGCGGGATGACATAATGATAAAAGATATAAAGGCTTTAGCCGAAACTAGGGTACTATTTTGGCTAAAGCCTATTACTAAACTCATTGTAAAGAATGGACTAAAGCCCATTCCTATTGAATATTTCAGCATTCCACTCTTTGCGCCTCTGCGGCTTTGCGAGACCAATTTCACTTTTTTATTCCCAAAAAAAGCATCCAAAAAAAATACAACAAAGTTTGTTAATTGATTTTTAGTATAACCAATTGCATCCCGCTAAAGCGGGATGACATAATGATAAAAAATATAAAGGCTTTAGCCGAAACTAGAATACTATTTTGGCTAAAGCCTATTACTAAACTCATTGTAAAGAATGGACTAAAGCCCATTCCCATTGAATTATTTACAATCCTGCTCTTTGCGCCTCTGCGCCTTCAATGTCATTAAGTTAAGAGGAAAAAGAAAAAATAGCACGCAGATTCAACAGATTTTAACTGATTTTTCTGCGTAAATCTGCGAAATCTGCGTGAAAACAAAAAGAGTAATTCCTTAACTTAAAGACATTGTCTGCGCCTTTGCGAGACCAATTTCAAACCGAGATACCGAGACACCAACTGTCTTTTCAAAACTTTACCTCTAACCCGCACTCAGCTATCAAATTGTCATAAAAAAAACAATTACTACAAAAATTCATAAATACTACAAATTAAGTCGATTCCGTTTCAAATTATCATCAAATTCACGGCTACTTTCTCGCTTAAATTTTATAGTTTTATAAAGACAAAAAACAAAGCTTTTTTACTTCTCTAAATGTGTTTTTTATGAAAATAGCCCTTTACAGTAATGAATTTCCTCCGCACATTTATGGTGGTGCGGGAGTACATATCGATTTTTTAAGCCAAGAACTGGCTAAACTCGCCCAAGTAGAAGTCCGTTGTTTTGGGGCACAATCCGAAACCACCCAAAATATGCACGTGCAAGGCATCACCTCCAGCTTGACCAAGATGGAAGACCCAAGCAATGCGCACATCAAAATGTTTCATAACCTGAGCAAAAATGTCGAGATGGCACAAGCCACGCCCGAGGCCGACATTGTGCACTGCCACACTTGGTACACCCATTTGGCGGGCGTATTTACACGCGAACTGCTACAAGTACCGCTCATTTTGACCACCCACAGTCTCGAAACCCACCGCCCTTGGAAGGTCGAGCAACTCGGCAATGGTTATTTCCTGTCGCGCTGGTTAGAGCAACACGCCTATACCTCTGCCGATGGAGTGATTGCGGTAAGCGAACAAATGAAAACCGATGTCATCGAAGCCTATGGCGTAGCGCCCGAAAAAGTTACGGTGATTCACAACGGCATCGACCCCGATTTTTACCAACCCACTTTTGACGACGCCTTGTTGACCGAATTAGGCATCGACCCCAACATTCCGTTTGTGCTGTTTGTGGGTCGTATCACACGTCAAAAAGGCATTTCGCAACTCATCGCTGCGGCACAACATTTCAATGCCAATTGCCAAATCGTATTGTGTGCAGGCGCCCCAGACACCCCCGAAATCGCCGCCGAAACCGAACAACTCATCGCCGAGCTAAAAGCCACCCGCGAAGGCGTCATCCTCATCTCCGAAATGCTCCCAAGAGAAAAAGTAAAAGTGCTCTACAGCCACGCCCGCGTTTTCGCCTGCCCCTCGCTATACGAACCCTTTGGTATCATCAATCTCGAGGCGATGTCCTGCGAAACACCCGTAGTAGGAAGCGCCGTAGGAGGCATACCCGAAATCATCGTCGAAGGACAAACCGGATTTTTGGTACCCCTCGCCCCCGTTTCCCGAACCGATTTTAACCCCGCCAATCCTCAAGCCTTCCAACAAGATTTTGCCACCAAAGTCAATCTCTTGCTCGACAACGAAGCCTTGGCCAACCAAATGGGAAAAGCCGGTCGCCAACGCGTACTTCAACAATTTAGTTGGGCATCTATCGCCAAAACCACCTTGGCCTATTACCAAGAAGTCATTGACCGTTTCGAAAAAGAAAAAGCATAATTGGGGCGTGACCCCAGCACCACAAAGGGGCAAATAGCAAAGGTGTTATTCGCCCCTTTGCGTTCCTGCGGTCGGGCTATCCATACTACTTCGGTAGTTTATTCCTATCCCTCACGCAAATCACAGGAGTTAACAGACCACCACAACAAACCGGAATCGAAAAATTAGCTATGAATATTTCAGAAAAAGTGTGTCTTTTTTGCAGGAAAAAGAATATATTTGAGAAATAAAAAAGTCTGATTATTGTTTGACATATGACTCTAATTTAGATGTGATTGGTATGATTTTATCAGACCTATATGCTAGTTATGCGTAATGCGACACAAAAAACGAAAAAACCAGTATGGAAATTACATTTTCGTATATAAGAAATAGAATTAGAGAACACCGAAAGGAAGATTTAATAGATAATTGTTACAGATTACTAAATCACTATCGAGATGAATTTGGGCCGATTTGGTTTATATTTCTTTTAATGAAATGGACATATTTATATGGTGGTGAAAAACATCCTTTAAAAGCTTTAACTGCTCAGAAATTCAATGTTATTCTACAAAATATCACAGACTTTAATTCTGAACATATAAGCAATTATATAAAGAGTGGCAGATTAGATATAGCAATGCATATATTTTATTCGCAACAATTCTATTTACAAAAAATAGTCCGAAAAGAGGTGTTTTCAATACAATTAAATCTTTATGAAACTTTAGGTGGAAAATATGATATAGGGAAATCTTTTAAAGAAAAAACTGGTCTTTCTATTTTTGATTTTCTGTACATAATGCAAATAATTTGGTTGTACGTAAATTCAAGAAAACACGATGACTTAAACTTGAATTTTGAAGATTATTTAGAAATAGATATTTTAAACGTTTGCGCAGAATTAACAAGCAATGAAAAAATATCAAATTTCCTTGAATTGGTTGTTCTTGACCCTATGCAATCTCAGAAGAAAATAAATGAATACAAACGAAATGTTAAGGTAGAAAATCTACAGCATTTAGAAACAACTTTTTTTACAATTTATCCTTTTCAACTATACAATGATAAAGTACGTTTGGTGCACGAAAGGGTCTTAAATCATAGTATAAACTATTTTATTTATGATTATCTAAAATCTAATGATGAAAATTTCACAACGGAGTTTGGAAATAGATTTGAAAAATATATTCAATTAGGAATAATGGAAAGTAAGTTTTCTTTCATCAATGAAAACCAATTGAAAAAAAAGTTAGGAATTAACTCTAATCTAATTGATTTTTATTTAGAAGATTTTAATGTTTTTATTGAATGTAAAGCTATTGAAATACAACCTACTCCTCTCGTAAATCCAACAGATGAGATAATATTTAATTCTTTGAAAGAATCCATATTAAAAGCATATTTTAAACAGCTTTTAAATGTTTCAAAAAAAATTAATTCTACTAAAGAAAATTGGGGATTAATAATTACCTATAAAGAATTGTATTGGAGTCAATTTAATGAGTTATTCGAAATTGGAAAAGATAAATTTGAGAACTCTATTGATAGTCATTTTTTACCTCCTGAGAACGTTTTTATACTTGATATATTTTCGTGGAATACATTACTACAAATAATTAAGGATAAAAAAATAACACTAATAGAAATATTAGAAAAAGCTAGATTTAATAATTCTAAGCCCGAAACTAAAAAACAAACATTTTCAATGCATTTGGATGAATACAAATCTAAACCTGTAACCTTTAAATTTCTTGAAAAAGAATTGAAAAAATTAGAAATCACCGCAAAGTAAACACTACGCACAAAGATGCTACAACGGATTTGAGCGATTAGCTTAATGGGAAAATAGTTTTGTATATGGAAGTTTAGTGACAACCGAAAAATGAATCTTAATTTAGAACCCAAACCCGCTTTAATATTAAGAACGCGAAGCGTAAGTTTAAACACCGAAATATGAAAAAAAAATTATTATTTATTATTTTATTGATTTTAACAAACAAATCATTTTCACAAAAAACAAAATTTAGTGCAGAACTAAATTATCCATTTCTATTTACTCATAATTTCATTGCTGACAATTACAGTGGCATTATTGATTTAGGCTTAAAATATAGGTTTATCAATGCAAAAAAAGTGAACTTAGGAATTTCAATAAATGCAGGAATCCTAAAAACAAATAATGAAATAAATAGTGTTACTCAAAATTATAAAATAACTATTTACGAATTAGACCCGAAAATATTCGCGGAATTCAATTATTCAAAAATCCATCCATTCGTAGGCATTGGCTATACGTCAATGATATTCAAGTCTTCTACTAGTAATATAAACATTATACCTATTGGTCAAAAAGATGGATATTACAGAGATGGCTTTAGCTTAAACAATACGCAAAGCGGTTTAAACTTGAATATTGGATTGAAATATGACTTCTACAAAAACCTATTTTCCCAAATTCAATATAATTATATTCTATTAGGGACTAAAGAACCAATAATAAATTCAAGATATAATTCAAACGTAAATATTATCAAAATTGGAATTGGGATTAATTTTTAATAAAATAAATAAATTTAATTCCCCGCTCCTCGAAGCATACAAACCATTAAAATTTACCGCGCAAACCTCTCCACTTTAGTGCTAAAACTTCAGCAGCAACCAAAAACTATACATAATAAAGACTATGACTGAAAAATTCTTAAAAGCAAAGCATTGGCAATTATTCTTACTAACTTTTGGAATACCAATGCTTTTTCAAATCGTGCTGATGATAACTATGTTTGCAAATATCGGCAGTGGTAATAATCCTGATGTTTCATTGCTATTTAATTACTTTATGTTTTTTCCAATAATTATGATTCTTATTGTGGCAACACAATTTGGTTGGTTTTGGTCTGTGGGCATTGGACTTCAGAGTAAAGTTCCCGAAAATGTAAAAATGAAAACCAAAAAATTTAAAATATTTTTTTTCATACCGTTGCTATATATCATCCTTATTTCAATAATTTTTAGTGTGTCTGCGAGCGGAATGATGGAAAACGAAACACCTCCAGCCGTTGGATTAATCATGAGCATTGTTGTAATTATTATACCCTTACATTTGTTTTCAATATTTTGTATTTTCTATTCATTATATTTTGTAGCAAAAACATACAAAACGGTTGAATTACAGCGTCAAGTGAGTTTTTCTGATTTTGCAGGAGAGTTTTTTATGATTTGGTTTTACCCAATTGGAATATGGATAATCCAGCCGAAACTCAACAAAATCATTGAAAATGAAAGTGCTGCTGCCAAACCGCTGTAGTGCCAGAACGTGTATGCCATTATAAACAGAATTCTATGAACAAAGAAACATTTTTACAGAATTATATCGACATAGAAATAAAAAACTTTATCAAGACAGACAAGAATAAAAAACTTGCTGACCTTCTTAAAGACTACGAAATCTATAAAGCTAAATTCACTTCGACTGATGTTTTAGAAATAATTGACTATTTGACAGCCAAAGATATCATAATTCGACAACCACTTTATAAACATTTAATTTATCCAGTTCTTTCGGAACAAGTAGAACAAAATAATGTAAATGCAATTAAAGGTCTTTTAAAACTTGACCAACATCTTGTAAGTTATCAGGGATATACAAAAGATACTAAATATTCAAGCAGGACACTTTTAGAAAAAGGATTTAATATTTCACCTGACGACAGAGAATTACTTGAATTATATGAAATTCAGACAAGAGAATATTTGAACTATACACTTCACGAAATACCGATAGGTGTTATATATAGAACAGATGGGGCCACAATTGAACAATGCGTAGAACTAATCAATAAAACTGAAAAATATGAGATATTATGCAAGAAATTAAAACTTGACAAAAGTGAGTTAATTCAAGAATGCAAATATTATTACTCAGCTTATAAAAATTATTTGTCAATTTACACAAACTATAAAAACTTTGCAGACTATTTGGACAAAGAATGTGAGCACTTAAAATAAAGGCACACAACAACTACAACGGATTTGGACAAATAAGCTTAATTGAAAATTGGTTCCCTGCTCTTCAAAGCATACAAACCGTTAGCGGTTAAAGTAAATAAACTAAAGGTGCAATGAAAAATACAATATTAGTTTTCTCTTTTTTACTCTTCTCTACTTTCTATCTATATGGACAGAAATACGTGCTAAAAAATGAAAAAATAATTTATTCCTTTCAAACTAACAAAGGAAAAATAATGACGCTTTGTAGTGACAAAAATGGCAAGTACATTATTTATCGATTTGGAACAAAAAACAACATTGAATTAGAATACCCAAATAACAAAGACAAATCCAGTTGGAATACATTTGAATACTCCTATTGGTTGCGAGGTGGCGGAATAGAAAATGAAGGAATTGACCTTAATTATGTTGCCTTTACAATAGACAAAAATAAGTACGTGATTTATAATACTTATTTTGCAAATGGAGAAAAATACGCAACGGGTATTAAAATTATTAACTTGCTTAATAAGAATGTAGTAAATATTGCAGGAAATTATAAAACTATAAAAGGAACTTTAATCGATTTCCGATTTGATAAATCAATAAAAGAAGGGGAAGAACTATATGATTAGAACTTCTCCACGCTCCTCGAAGAATACTAACCTTTGAAGTATGCTGCGCGAACGTCTCTGTTTAGTCCCAGAAGATTGCACATCAATTTAGAAGTACGTTGACAAAACATAAAAATATGGCACTAACTAAAGTTTCATTAACAGAAAACGATATAAAAATATTAAAAAGAAAAAAGAAAAGTAATGACAAGAGCAGACTTTATGTGTTGGTTTTTTCAATATTAATTTTACTAATTTCATATTTAATTGTTGGTTTTAACGTATCAAATGAAACATTTAAATTTATAAAAGTTATTGTAATTGTTATTATTTCAGTCTTGATTTTAGGATCTTTAATAGACACTAATTTTGAAAATGATTTTAAAGAAAAAATAAAATTCATTGGTAATGTTAGGGTTAAAAAGAAAGAATACATATATGATTCAGAAGACAATTCAGAAAATTACATTCTAACTTTTGATGATTGGAGAATTGGAGTCAAAAGTGTGCTGAAAGAATTTTGGAATGAAACAAATGAAGGAGATGAATTTTACATTGAACAAGCGTCTAATTCTGGATACATTTTAAAATTCGAAAAAGAAGATGTTGATATGCTAAATCATATACAATTACAATTTGGGAAGAATGATAAAAAAATAAATTAAAAAAAATCGAACGCAACCCCGCTGTTCGAAAAACATAAACCGTTAAAATATACAGCGCCCCACTGATTACCACTACATCAGATGTCATTTTAATACGGCCCGAAACCACCTATAAACTTCTAGGCATTTCACCCCGACAAAAAAATTATTGAAAATAAATTTGCGCAACCACATTGTTTCATATATATTTGCAACCATATTGTAGCATATAAACAAAAATGGAAACAAGAAGAGACGTATTTCAGGCAATAGCCGACCCGACAAGACGAGATATTATCGGGCTGATTGCTAAAAAACCAATGACACCAAATAATGTGTCGGACAGCTTTGATTTAAGTAGACAAGCGATTTCGAGACATATTAAAATATTAACAGAGTGCGGACTACTGACCTTGAACATTCAAGGAAGAGAATACTATTACTCTATACAACCCAAAAAGTTAAAAGAAGTAAACGAATGGCTTGAACCTTTCCGAAATATGTGGGAGGACAAATTCAACAGATTAGACGACGTATTAAATAACTTAAAAACACAACAAAATGGAAAATAATAACAAAACAAAAATCGTAGCTCAACCAAACAAACAAGATTTCTTTATCACAAGAGAATTTGAAGCACCGAAGGAAATTGTTTTTAAAGCTTTTACTACACCTGATTTATTTGTTCAATGGTTTCTACCTACTGAACTTAAAATGGAAATAGAAGTTATGGATTGTAAAACAGGTGGAAGTTACAGACATTTTCATAAGCATCAAAACGGAATGCAGTTTGGTTTTCGCGGCGTGTATCACGAAGTAACGCCTTTTGAAAAAATTGTAAAAACATCTGAATTTGAAGGACTACCACAAAAGATGGATGCTGTATTAGAAACAACAACTTTTGAAAATACTGACAACGGAACAACAATAGTTACCATACATACAATTTGCCCATCTTCACAATTTAGGGACGGAATGATAAGTAACGGAATGGAACAAGCTCTTGATACAGGACACAAACAGTTAGATAAGTTATTGCAAAGTTTAAAAAATTAAAATACCCGCTCACCAAAGAATATAAACTGTTAAAGTTTGCTGCGCGAACGTCTTCGACTTCGTGCCATTTATAATCAGGTTGCCTTCTATAAGTATGATAAAAGTCTCACAACTTTTTGGGCTATTTATCTTTAGGATGATAAGCTTACTAAAAGCTATAAAAGACACCAAAAATAACCTTTGAGCTTTTTTGGTGTGTTTTTTCAGTTAAGTAACAACTTAAGAATTAACAAACATAGTGAGAGAATTTGTAATACAATTACGAGAAAAGTCGACAGACTTTTAGTATGTTTATACCTTTCAAAAAAAATATAAAATCTCAAAGTAGAGAAGGTTTGCGCAACAAAGAGCCATTTCACATAAAATCGTTTTCAATGAAAAAAATTAGATTTGCACTACTATTTATTTTAATCACTATAAGTTTTCAGGCTCAAAAAATTTCAGGAAAAATTTTGGATGAAAATAACAATCCAATTTCTGAAGCAAGGATTGGAATTGAAAACAAAACAATTGGCGGTGTAACAGATAGTAATGGAAATTATACTATTAACGTAACAAACATTGACAAAACCGAAACCTTCAAAGTGATTGTAAATGAATATGAACCCTTTAAAATTTCTGTTGGTGACCTACTACAATCCCAAAACTACACGATTAAGCTAAAGAAAAAAATGATTACTCTTGAAACAGTAATCATCAATCCCAAAAAATATATCAATAAAAATTTCGGAACTGCTAATACCAAACAAGCCTATTGTGGAGTTGATTCAAATGACCCCTATGATGTTTTTATCGAACATGCCATAAAAATTAAAAACAAAAAAAAATTAAAAATTAAGAACATAAACATTAATCTTACTGATTTCAAATTCGAAAAAACGGCTACATTTATTTTCGACATACAAAGTGAAAAAAATGGCTTTCCAGATGATACCCAATCTTTAGTTACTGAAACTTTAAAATTGACAGTTACCGAAAATGACATAAAAAACAAAAGATTATCGATAGATGTTTCTGATCAAAACATTTGGACAAATAAAGATTTCTTTGTTTTAGTCAGAATAGCTGATGATTTTAAAGGAAAGCTTTCTTTTGCTGGAAATATTTTTGCCTTTTCTAAAGATACTTATTACAGAAACTATTTTGGAGAATGGAAAAAATATTCAGGAGCTGAACCCTCAATAAATGTTGATGTAATGATAGAAAAATAAAAAAGAAAAATAATTCAGTTTACAAATAGAGTAGATTTAGTCTTATTTTAAAGATCGTTTTGTGCTTGAAAAAGTAGCCATTAATCAAATGCTTTGAATTTATTAATCCTTTATATATCAAAACATTAACAAAACAAAACAAAAAAACTAAGCGATAAGAAAAACCAGAAAATCAAAAATCGCTGTAGAATCAGAATACTATCGGCCATTCTAACTCACGGAAATAATGAAAGACTACTTTATTTTACAATTCAAAATGCTAAACAGGCAATTAACCGAATGGGGAATCGAACCCGTAATTGGGTATGTTGTGGGTCTTTTTGTATTTATTGGTATTTCGGTAAAATTATTTGAAGAAACTCAATTTGCTGAATATATCTATATTGTATTGGCTTTAAGTTTAGTAATAAAATTGAATGAAATAAACAGAAACGATTTTTTGAAACTTTGGTATTCTAAAACGGAATATATTAAAATAAGAATAGTTGAAAACCTAATTGTTTCAATAGTATTCATAACCTTTTTACTATTTCAAGAAAAATATTTGAGCTCGATTTTACTTTTTATTTCAGCTTGCCTTTTTTCTCTACTAGATTTTAAAAACAAATCAAGCTTTACAATACCAACTCCTTTTTATAAGTATCCGTTTGAGTTTACAGTAGGTTTCAGGTCAAATTATTTCCTTTATTTCTTTGCTTATTTTTTGACCTTTATGTCGATTAGTGTTGATAATTTTAATTTAGGGATTTTTTCATTAATTCTGAGTTTACTTTCTTGTCTTACTTATTATACAAATTCAGAAAATGAATTTTATGTTTGGATATTTTCTTTGACTCCAAAAGAATTTATAAGATATAAATTAAAAAACATCATATTATATTCAACCATTTTGTGTTTACCAATACTTATAGCTTTATCTCTATTTTTCTATACAAAAATTGAAATAATAGTAGGCTTTCAATTTTTAGGATATTTATTTATTTTCACAACTATGTTAGCAAAATATTCCGTTTTTCCTGAAAAATTAAACATACGATTCGGAATTATTTTAGCAATAACATTGTGGCTTCCGCCATTATTATTGCTAATTATTCCTTATTTATACATCCAATCAATAAAAAAAACAAAAGAAATATTACAATGATTAGTATTGAAAACTTGTCAAAATCATACGGTTCTAAGGTAATTTTGAAAAATATCAACTTAACCTTTGAGAAAGGAAAAGTTTACGGTATTGTTGGCGAAAATGGAGCAGGAAAAACGACTTTGTTCAAATGTATTGCTGGATTAGAAAAATACAATGGAGTAATCCATTGTGAATATGGAAAACCTAAAGATTTTTTGGGCTATTTACAAACAGAAACCTTCTTTTTTTCAAAAATAACAGGTAATGAGTACATTCAATTATTATGCAATGCTAGAAATGTAACCTATCCAGATGTACAAGAAATAAACATTTTTGATTTACCATTACATGAATATGCAGTAAAATACTCCACTGGAATGCGAAAAAAACTAGCATTTACAGCAATATTATTGCAAGAAAATAAATTATTCATTCTAGATGAGCCATTTAATGGCGTTGATATACATAGTAATATAATAATTACCGAAATAATTCATAAATTGAAAGAAATGGGAAAATCAATTCTAATTTCTTCTCACATTTTTTCAACATTAAATGACACTTGCGATGAAATATTTTTATTGAAAAATGGGCAAATTATTAGAAGAGTGCTCAAAGAAGATTTTGGTAATTTAGAAAATGAAATGAAAGAGTTAACAATTGGAAATAAAATAAAAAAATTAAATTTAAAGTAAAAACTGCTGGTAACAGCTACAACGGATTTACGTTGTCTGTTCGGCTTGCTGCCTAGGGTGGACAATTGACTTTCGGAAAGCCTCGGGATGGTAAATCCGAAATTAAATCTTAAGTAAGTCCAAAACCGTTGAAGCACAAGAACCTTAGCAACAACCTCAAAAAAACAGACGACAAACAAATGAAAAAACTTTTAAAATACTCGATTTTTTTACATTGGATGACATTTTTATGCTTGTGTCTGCCTTTTTTTTATACAGGCTGTGAAAAAAAAACAGAAGCACCCGCTCACGAAGAAGTACAAATTCAAGTAGATTCAACACGTTTGAACCAGAAAAAAATTGATACCATAGCCCTAGATAAGAAAGTTGTAAAAGAGACAAAGAAATCTATCAACAAGGTAAAATCAAAGACAGAGAATAAGGAAGAAACACTATCTGAAACACTTTCACAAGAATATCCTTTTTTACAAGCTATTCTTGTTTCAAAGGAAAATACATTTTCAGGCTGGGCAATGATAATAGACTCTGGAAGCTATATTCTAGTTTTTAGTATCTTCATCTATTTCTTATTGTCAATTTTAAGTTTGACAATAAAATATCTTGAGTCCAACGCAATTAAAACAATTGTTCTATTAGATGTTCTAGCACTACTCTTTTTGATCCTTGCAGAGCCAATTGCAATTTTTAACAACAGACTTTGGGGAGTATGGGTTGCGATTATTATATTTTCAACTCTAACAATTCTTGATATTTATATTTTGATAAAAAATCAACAGTTTAAAAGAAAAGACATTTCATAACGGCTAGTATAAAAGATTTTGGGGTATACCATGCTAAACTTTGGTTCGAAATTTGAGCCACGAAGTCTCAGAATTGCTTTACCTATTGCTTATCGCTTATATGATAAACCCAAGAGCAAAACTTAATTTAAATACTACTAAAAACCTTAAACATCCCAACAAACTAGCCAATGGACTTACTAAAAAAAGGAGAGTTTTTCGGAACACATTACCAAAAGTCAACTTTTGATAATGTTATCATAACTGATACTGAATATACACATCCGAAAGTGGATTGGCATTACCACGAAAATCCATATTTCACCTATTTACTTCAAGGTAAACTCTTTGAAGCCAACAAAAAAGACGCCTATTATCTAGCTCCCGGAAGTTTGTTATTTCACAATTGGCAAGACGCTCATTACAACATAAAACCACCCGAATACACCAGAGGATTTCATATTGAATTGAATGAAAATTGGTTCTCCAATTATGATATCAAAACCACAGACTTTGAAGGAAGTATACACATCAAAAATCCTTTGACGAAAAATTTGATGAATAAAATCTATGTAGAATCCAAAATAAAAGACCAATATTCAACCACTAGTATTGAAACATTACTACTTGAAATTTTTAGCAACATCAAAGAAAACCAAAAAACAAATACCAAAAAACCAGAATGGGTCAATCAACTTGAGGAATTGTTGCACGAAGAACAAACTGATTTTTCTTTAAAAAACCTAAGCTCAGTTTTAGGAGTTCATCCCGTTCACCTGTCTAGAACTTTTAATCGATATTTTGGCACAAGCCTTGGAAACTACATTAGAATTTTAAAAATAAACAAGGCTTTCCGTTTAATGCTCTCTAATAAAATTTCGATGACTGAAATTTGTTACCAATGTGGATTCTATGACCAAAGCCATTTTATTGCAAGTTTCAAACAAATCTATCACACTACCCCAACAAGGTTGTTCGATGTTAATAGATAATGTTAATTTTATACAATTCTGATAGCATTAAAAATATAATCTTTGCTACTTATTTTTAAATCTATCCTACTAATGAAACTTCATAACATCATCTTCTGTTGCTATATGTTCCTTTCCTTGTCGGTCAATGCGCAAGACATGACCGATTACACCGACAACTGGGAAGGAAAAATTAAAAACAGTAAAACCTTCCATTTAAAAATAGAACTTCACAATGCTGGAACTGAAAAAGCTATTTTCAAAATCTACAACAATGAAAATAGCATTGATTTTCCTTATAAAAGCAGTAAGGAGTATCAAATAAAAATACCCCTTGCAGACAATTTGTTTTTTGAAGGTGTTCTTGCTAAAAATAAAAAAGAAATTAATGGCTTTATTAAATCAGGCTTACTCCTTTATCATTTGAAATTAACAAAGTCAAAAAAAAATTCTTATACCGGAAACTGGAACATTTTGATGGTAGATGAACTAAAATCGCTAGATTTTTATTTGAGTGTAGAAAACGGTTCGAAAGAGGCATATCAAGCCTATCCGATTTTAGGAGATAATCGATTTACAGGAACTTGGTGCGACAATTTTCAAAAAGAAAATGAAGTTATCTCTTTTGCTGATTTCAAAACAGGATTAGCATTCAAAGGAAAATTAGAACCTAACTCAATTCAACTAGGTATCTATTTAGCCAATCATTTACTCACAAAAATTGATTTAAAAAAATCCAAAACGGATTGGAAAATAGGAGGTTTTGGGACTACTAATTCAACTTCCATTCTTCAACTTCCTGAATTAGAAAATCGTATTTCAAAAGATTCGTTGCCCAATACACACGCTGTTTTAATCTCAACAAAAGGCAAACTGATTTATGAAAAGTATTTTGATGGTTATACCGAAAATATTCCACATGATATGCGTTCAGCAGCAAAGAGTATTTCATCCGCAATAGTTGGGATTGCTAAAGACAAATCATTATTTAAAAGTGTCAACCAGTCCATTTTTGATTTTTTACCCCCGAAATATCAAGTTCTAAAAGACAGTTTAAAGTCTAAAATAACTATTCAAAGCCTTTTAACCATGAGTTCGGGATTAGATGCCATTGATTATGGTATTAATACTAATCCAAAATCTCCAGCAACTGAAGAAAATTTTCAAAGAACTAAAGATTGGATTGAAAGCATTTTGGTAACTCCTATGATAAACAGTCCTAATACCAAAGCAAATTATGGTTCTGCAAATCCTTACTTACTTGGAATCGCGATGGATTCTTTAGTTTCTGAGCCTTTAGCATTATTTATGGACAATCATTTATTTCAAAAACTTGAAATTTCAAACTATATTATTCAGACCGATTTAAATGGAAGTCCTTATTTTGGTGGTGGAATGTACCTCACTTCTAAAGATATGCTGAAATTTGGAGAGCTTTATCTTAACGAAGGACAATGGAATTCAAAACGTATTTTATCTAAAAATTGGGTAAAAGATTCCTTTACAAATTATCGCGTACTAGAAAATACCAAAGACAAAAATGGATACGGATATTTATGGTGGCACAATACCTATGATGTTAATGGTAAAAGCATTGCCTCTATTGAAGCTAGAGGAGCTGGAGGTCAATATATTTTTGTTATTCCTAGTCTAAAAACGGTAGTCGTTATTACATCCGGAAATTTCAGAAACGGGAAAACACAGCAGCCCGAAATGATTTTGAAAAATTACATCTTACCCTACCTCAAATAAGTACAAACAACTAAAAACGACTGGCCGCTATCCTATCCCTTTTTCAAAAAAAATCACTTAAAACCCAACCTCGTTTCAACTCACAAACCATGAGGAAAAACGAGGTTCTTTTTTAGCTTAAACGACGGCATACAATAATTATTCAAGTCGTCAAAAAACGGTTGAATACACATCCTTCAACCATTCCTATCCTTGATTTTAGAAATAGATTTAAGCAATAGTTTTAATCTTACCGTTATTTTTAATTATTCCCTAACTGTTATATCTATTTTTATCTATAACTTGTCAATCTTAAATTAACCCCAAATTTATTATTAAAATGAAAACAAAATTAAAATTACTGTTGTTGCTAACCTATGTCTGGTATACAGTCCCTACTACTGTAAAAGCGCAAAATTTGAATGTGAAAATTATGTCCTTTAATGTACAACAACCTTTTGGTACAAACTGGGACGGAAGAAAAGCCGGTGCTGCTTCTATTTTTAATACAACACAAGCAGATGTGATTGGCACACAAGAAGCTGTAAATTACCAACGGGATTATCTAGCACAGCAAACAGGTTATGCTTGGTATGGTATTGGTCGTGACGGTGGTGACAGTGGCGAAGGCTCGTGGATCTTTTACAAAGCAAACAAATACACTTTAGATAACGCTAACTCTGGTAACTTTTGGCTATCGGATACACCAACGGTTCCCTCCCGTTTTGCTGGGGGCTACAACCGCATTTGCACCTATGTTCACCTCATAGAAAAAAGCTCTGGCAAAGGTTTTTATATCTTTAATTCGCACTTTCCAACCCCTGATTTACCAGATGCGAGATTAAAAAGCATGAAATTGCTAACACAACGTATGGCAAGTAGAGCTATTCCAGCAGACCCAATCTATGCCACTGGAGACTTTAATTCGAATGAAGTAGATGCAGTCACAATTTGGATGAAAACAGGCGCTGATAATCCTACAAAATACAGAGACACTTATAGAGATGTTAATCCTTCAGGTTCCGTAAATACGGGTTTTGGTACTAAGTTCGATTACATTTACTGTCCTAATGATGCAAAATATACCACTCAAACTTCATGGGTAATTACGACGCCTGTAGCCTCTGATCATTACCCCATAGTAGCTGAAGTTCAGTTTAAAAATGAAAATACACCTCCAATTCCTGTTACTCACAATATCCCTGGTAAAATCGAAGCTGAAAATTATGCCAATGCATTGGGTATAACACTAGAAAACACAACCGATGTTGGGGCAGGTAAAAATGTAGGCTATTTAGAAGTTAATGATTGGATAGAATACAAGGTAAATGTGGCGACTGCTGCCAATTATACGCTTGAATTACGCATTGCAAGTACAAGCGATAGTGGAAAGATAGCTGTTTTAGTTGATGGACAACAAAATCAAACAATCGCTTTGCCTTTGACCAACGGATGGCAAGCATGGCAAACTGTTACAAAAAACATCAACTTACCCGCTGGATTACACACCATAAAGTTTCAAGTTGCTGAAGCTGGTTTCAATATCAACTGGTTTAATTTCGTAGCACCAACACCATCAGCTTTAGCAATACCAGGCAAAATTGAAGCAGAGAACTATGCCACTACATTTGGTACTCAACTAGAAGATACAGCTGATGTTGGTGGAGGAAAAAATGTTGGCTACTTAGAAGTTAATGATTGGTTAGAATACAAGGTTAATGTAGCGGCAGCTGCCAACTATACACTTGATGTCCGTTATGCAAGTACAAGCGATAGCGGAAAAATCAATGTACTAATTGATGGGCAATACAATCAGACCATTGCCTTACCTTTGACCAATGGATGGCAGGCATGGCAAACCCTCACAAAAAATATTAGTCTGCCAGCTGGATTGCATACCATCAGATTTCAAGTCGTAACAGAAGGTTTTAACTTAAATTGGTTCAACTTCTCTTCTTCAACCCCATCAAATCCATCAAATCTAACTATTCCAGGAAAAATAGAAGCAGAAAACTATGCCATTACATTTGGTACTCAGCTAGAAGATACTGCCGATACAGGTGGAGGAAAAAATGTTGGCTTTTTGGATGTAAACGATATCTTAGAATATAATATTTCCGTAACAAACACGGCAACTTACACTTTTGAAATTAGAGTAGGAAGTCTTGATAGCAAAGGACGTATTAATGTTTTGGTAGACAATCAATTTATAAAATCAATCGATTTACCAGTCACTGGTGGATGGCAAAATTGGCAAACATTAAATTCAAGTATTAACCTATCACAAGGCAATCATCGCTTAAAATTAGAAGTTGTTAAAGGAGGTTTTAATCTAAACTGGTTTAATTTTGGAACTATTTCAGTAACTAAATCTATTGAGAATAAAACCATAGAAACCCTTGAGTCCACTTCCTTTTACCCAAATCCAACAAAAGACTTTATCAACTTTAACAGCGAATATGAGTGGACGATTTTCTCTATTTCTGGAGAAAAACTACTGTCAGGACAATCACAAAAAGCTGACGTAAGCAGTCTAAATTCAGGTATATATATACTTTATTTTAATGGACAAAAAAAGAAATTGATTATCAATTAAATTCCTTTTTTAAGTCTATTTACAAGAGATTCCTCTAGAAGCTGTCCTAAAAGACAGCTTCTTTTTTTATGACAAAAGCTAAATTGAAAACTGTATCAATTCCATTTGAGACTCCTAAAACTTCTAACGACTATCTTTTCGATAATTCAATCAATTGCGGTACTTTTGCGTTTTGTTTAGCTGTACCCTATGAATATCAAATTGATCGCCATTGGCAAAACCGACAATAAAGCACTACAAACCTTAATCGATGATTATACCAAACGATTGTCGTTTTACATCAAATTTGAATTGGAAATTATTCCTGATATCAAGAATGTAAAAAACTTGTCTGAAAGTCAGCAAAAAGAAAAAGAAGGCGAGTTGATTCTATCAAAGATTACACCTACCGATCAATTAATTTTACTGGACGAAAACGGCAAAACCTTCTCTAGTGTGGGTTTCTCAACCGAATTGCAGAAAAAAATGAACTCAGGAATCAAAACCTTAGTTTTTGTAATTGGTGGTCCTTATGGTTTTTCGGATACGGTTTACGCCAAAGCGCAAGGCAAAATTTCACTTTCGTTAATGACCTTTTCCCATCAAATGGTGCGTTTATTCTTTATTGAACAATTGTATCGTGGATTTACCATTTTGCGCAACGAACCTTATCATCATCAATAAACACTAAAAAGAAAGCGTTTTATTGATTCCTATAATTGTCGTTAAAAAATGAATTCTTGTCGAGGTGAATTGACATCAAATCCCACAAACTGCAAGCCACTTATAAAGATTTGAGCTTGTAAGTAAGAACCAAAACTACTTTCTTTGGCAAAACCAAAATACAGCGTTCTAGGCTTATCGCTTGGCAACTGATTCAAATAGTCTTGTAAGGCAACTTTGTCTAATTCTTTATCATCTATAATAACGCTATTGTTTTGGGTAAAAAGAATCAAAATTGCGAGCTTCGGTTTCTCCATTTTATAGGTCACATTCGTAAACGAAACAAAAGCCAAATTTTTGTGAAGACTATCAGCATACGAAAAATAGTTTTCGGAGGTTTCACTTTTGTGCATACTCTTCTCTTTTTTGGTTTGCATTTTCACCACTTGTGGTATAACTAAACGCAGAGGCAATCGTTTATCGATGTTAAACACCCAATGGGTCGAACTAATGGTATTGCTCCTATTCAAATCTGCAATAGTGTCTTTTCCCTTTAAGGCAAAGAAAATATAAACGGGTGAATGTTCGCCGATGGTAGTTAACAAAGATTGATTCGACTTAGGCAATTGAACTTCTTTTTTCCCTTCGCAAGCTACCAGAAATAAAACCAAAACACTTACAACAACTGATTTCTTCATTCTTATTGTATTGATACTTTTTCCCATAATTTGATGGTTTCTACTGCTTCTTTTACATCGTGAACTCTCAAAATTGTAGCTCCTTTTTCTAAGGCGAGAGTATTCAAAACGGTGGTGCCGTTTAAGGCTTCTTCGGGGCTAATTTGTAGTGTCTTGTGAATCATTGATTTTCTGGAAACTCCTACTAAAAATGGCAATTCCAATGATTTAAAAAGGTCCAAATGACGCAACAATTCAAAATTCTGATCGATGGTCTTAGCAAAACCAAAGCCTGGATCTACAATCAAATCTGATATTCCCAAGCTTCGTGCGGCAGCTATTCGTTCCGAAAAGTACAACAATATTTCTTTGACCAAATCATCATATTGCGTGAGTGTACTCATTGATTGTGGTGTTCCCTTCATGTGCATCATGATGTAAGGTACTTGGTAGTTGGCTACAATTTTAAACATCAACGGATCCAAAAGTCCAGCCGAAATGTCGTTAACTATAGCCGCACCTTGGTCCAAACATAACTGAGCCACATCGCTTCTAAACGTATCAATAGACACTATAGCTTCTGGAAAATGTTGCACTATCGAAGCCACCACAGGTATCGTTCTAGCCTTTTCTTCTTGAACAGAAACTGCCGCAGCATTGGGCTTACTCGAATAGCCTCCCACATCAATAAAAGTAGCGCCATCGGTAAGCATTTGTTCTACTCTAAGTAAAACTTCGCGATCATTGGTATAGCGACCTCCGTCAAAAAAAGAGTCGGGTGTCACATTCAAAATTCCCATCACTTTGGGTATCGATACATCTATTAATTGTCCGTTGCAGTTGATTGTCATGATTTTATTGATTGTTGTATAAATTTGGTAAACGATTCCAAAAAAATAGCTTATTTTTGGAGCAATCTGAATACAAATATACACCAATAATGAAGAATACTTCACAAGAATACGATGCGGTGATAGCCATCTGTCGGCAATTATTCATCAACAAAATGAAAGATTACAGTAGTGCCTGGCGCATACTAAGATTACCTTCGCTGACCGACCAAATATTTATCAAAGCACAACGCATTCGCAGTTTACAAGAAAACGACATCCGAAAAGTAGACGAAGACGAAACTGGTGAATTCATTGGTATTATCAATTATTCGATTATGGCGTTAATTCAGCTTGAATTGGGAGTAGTTGATCAACCCGACTTAGATCTAACTGCTGCAACCACTTGGTACGATAGTAAAATTGAACTTACCAAAACTTTAATGGAAGCCAAAAATCACGATTATGGCGAAGCTTGGCGAGAAATGCGAGTGAGTTCGCTTACCGATTTAATTTTACAAAAACTACTCCGAGTGAAACAAATTGAAGACAATAAAGGCAAAACATTAGTTTCTGAAGGCATTGATGCTAATTATCAAGACATGATAAACTATGCTGTTTTTGCGCTAATCTTAATGCAATTTCATTTGAAAAAATAAATTATCCTTACTATGAAAAACATTCTTACCCAATTCTCCCGACTTTTCGTTGGAATTTTATTTATTATTTCTGGATTAATAAAACTCAACGACCCCGTTGGTTTCTCCTACAAACTAGCTGAATATTTTAGTCAAGCCGTTTTCAATATCCCTTTTTTCGAGCCATTTGCTTTAGCCATTGCCTTATTTTTGGTAATACTTGAAGTAGTTTTGGGAGTCCTATTATTAATTGGCTACAAGACCAAATTCACCATTTGGAGTTTACTAATCCTGATTGTTTTATTTACCTTTTTGACTTTTTATTCCGCTTATTTTGATGTGGTTAAAGATTGTGGTTGTTTTGGCGATGCATTAAAATTAACGCCTTGGCAATCCTTTACAAAGGATGTTGTTTTATTATTCTTTATTTTAATATTATACTTCAATCAAAGATTAATACAACCTTTATTTGGATTAAAAACACAAAATCTTCTTGTCGTTATTGCCCTTGTACTTTGTTGTTTTATGGGATATTGGGTCTTGAACCATTTACCTATCAAAGACTTTAGACCATTTAAAGTAGGAAACAACATCTATGATGGGATGATGATTCCAGATAATGCTCCAAAAAGCGAAGTAGAAATGGTTTTCATCTACAAAGTAAATGGTGTTCAGAAAGAATATACCGAAAAAGAGTTAATGAACATTCCAGCAGGCGCCACATTTGTCGATCGAATTGACAAAGTGATTAAAGAAGGTTACATCCCGCCAATTCATGATTTCACCATGGAAAAAGATGGACAGGATTACAAAGATCGTTTTTTAAGACATGAACAATTAATGGTGATCGTTGCTTATGATTTGAATAAATCCAGTGCCGAAG
This sequence comes from Flavobacterium polysaccharolyticum, assembly GCF_038739875.1. NCBI lineage: Bacteria > Pseudomonadati > Bacteroidota > Flavobacteriia > Flavobacteriales > Flavobacteriaceae > Flavobacterium > Flavobacterium polysaccharolyticum. The sequence continues at coordinate 13,263 of NZ_JBCGDP010000022.1, read as the reverse complement.
GAATGGCTAAACTGGAAGCTTTGCATAAAAAAGCTTTGATTAAAGGCTATAAAGTAATCGGAATGACCGCTTCTTCTCCAGAGCAAATTGAGGCAGCAAAAAAACAATTTGGCCTGACTTTCGATTTTTATTTCTGTGATGCCATTGCTCTCAAAACTATTGAAAGAGCCAATCCTAGTGTCGTGATTATCTCGAAAGCAGTAGTCAAACAAAAAGTACATTACAACGATATTGAGGATTTAAAACTATAATTCCTTTAACCTCAAACAACAAAAAAGAGTGTCCTCGATAAAACGGAAGGCACTCTTTTTTATATCATAACTTTTTCCTTTTAAAAAAGTATCAAAATAATTTTACTTATTCGAGCTGTAGTATCAATTACAGTGAATTGCTAAGGAACGCTCTCATTTTACGACAAATCCCCTATTTTATTAACGATAACGTTATTGTTCTATTTTTTTAACAAAATAACAACTAAACTAACAATCCAAGCAATGCTTAGATGAAATAGTTTCTTTAAATTTGTAGACAATGAAAAAACCAACAATATGAAAAAAATAATCGCTCTTTTTATTGCTTTTGCTAGTTTTTCGTGCACTCAAGCTCAAAAAACAGCATTTTCGTCACTGGCTTTAAATGAAAAATTATTAGCAGCCAATGACAGTCAAGTAGCATTTAAAGATGTTTTAAAAAAACATAAAGGCAAAACAATAGTCATTGAAGTTTGGGCCTCTTGGTGTAGTGATTGTGTAAAAGCAATGCCTAAATTAAAAGAATTACAAGCCAATCATCCAAAGGTAGACTATGTATTCATCTCTATGGATAAAACCGCTGACAAATGGAAAGCGGGTATTGAGAAACACGAAATCAAAGGCGATCATTATATGGCCAATGACCAAATGAAAGGTGTTTTTGGAAAAGCCATCGACCTAGATTGGATTCCACGTTACATCATTATCGATAAAAAAGGGAAAATCGTGCGTTACCGTGCTATTGAAACCGATTTTGCAGCCATCGACGAAACATTAAAAAGTTTAAAATAAAATAATACAACCTTTAAATACAAAAAAAAATGAGAAAGAAGATTGTGGCAGGAAACTGGAAAATGCATAAAAATGCAGCACAAACCCAAGAATTATTGACTGACTTATTAGCAAAAATACCTACTGAAACTACTGTAGAAGTAATTGTAGCACCAACTTTTATAAACTTAGCAGCTGCGGTAACCAAATTAGAAGGAAGCGCTATTGAAGTTGCAGCACAAAACCTTCACCAAGCGGAAAGTGGCGCTTTTACAGGTGAAATTTCTGCTGATATGATCAAAAGCGTAGGTGTAAACTATGTTATCTTAGGACATTCTGAGCGTAGAGCTATTTTCCACGAAACAGATGGTTTGATTGCTTCAAAAGTTGATACGGCATTAGAACACGATATGACCGTAATTTTCTGTTTTGGTGAAGAATTAAAAGATCGCCAATCTGGAAATCACTTCAACATTGTAGAAAACCAATTGAAAGATGGTTTATTCCATATTACAGCTGCTGATTGGGAAAAAGTAGTTTTAGCTTACGAGCCAGTTTGGGCTATCGGAACGGGAGAAACTGCTTCACCAGAGCAAGCACAAGAAATGCACGAATTCATTAGAGAAACCGTTCGTAAAGCCTTCGGAAGCGATATTGCAGAAGACCTTACTATCTTATACGGTGGAAGTGTAAAACCAGACAACGCTAAAGAAATTTTCTCTAAACCAGATGTAGACGGAGGTCTAATTGGTGGAGCTGCCTTGAACGCTACTGATTTCTTAGCTATTGTTACTGCTATCTAATCAAATTATTAATTAGTAAAACCAAAATGGTTCAAACTAATACCATTGAATATAACCTGACTAATAAACGAGTCAGGTTTTTTTATGCCTTTAGCAAAAGAAAATGTATGCAACTGGAATCGGAAAGAAAGTAATGCTAACGAAAAAAAAAATATCTTTGAAAGAATAAAGAGGCTGTCCGAAAAGTAAGGACAGCCTCGTTCTAGTTTTTTTTTATAAAATCAAGGACAATTTTTACACATACTCAATGAGCACTCGATTTTGTATTTCCTCAATTTCTTCAAAGCGCATTCCAGTAAAACCATTGTCTAGGATAGCCTCTTTTAATCGCTCCGAGACATAATAACCCGCCATGCCGTTATGTGCACACCTAAAAAAATCGATCTCTTGATTGCTTGTGTTCAATGCAATTTTTACAGGTAGTAGTTTTGGCATACCATATAAACCAAGAAATTCTCTGCATTTATCCAAGAAGTCCAAATCGGAGGTAATTTTAATCTCTTTATCTAAATCTTTGTACTGAAACGCACCTAGGCTTTCAAATAATTTAAAAATAGATTTTTCATAGTTTATAAAATCACTTTTGTATTGATCTAGATAGAAAATGTAATACGTGTAATCGACTTCTTTTTTCGTTGCTTTTATCTTCCAAGTCTGAAAAGGGCTATTGCAAAAGGGCTTTAAAAATGCTAAAAATAACTCATCAAGGATTAGGTATTCTGTTATTGTTATTGGTCCTAAATGAATAAGCGAAGTACATTTGGCACTTTTGTAGAGTTCAACTATTGGTAAAGCTGGATTATTGTGTATAGGATTTAATAAATTGTTACCAAATGCGTTTTCTGTATAGGCTTGCCCAATCCATTTAATGTTTTTGTCTTGTGGGTAATTTCCAATTTCTTTTTTTTCAAGCGAATGTCTTAGTCTGTAATATTTCATTTTCGTTATTTTTAAGGAATTAGATTGGCTATTTCGCCTAAGGTTAAGTTAGGGTTGGCTTCAATTGTGGCTTTGATTTTTAGTTTAACCAAAGAACGAGACTGTCGTTTTAAACAGTCTCGTTCTAGTTTTTTTTAAAATCAAGGACAATTTTTACACATACTCAATGAGTACTCGATTTTGTATTTCCTCAATTTCTTCAAACCGCATTCCAGTGAAACCATTGTCTAAGATAGCCTGTTTTAATCGCTCCGAGACATAATAACCCACCATGCCATTATGTGCACACCTAAAAAAATCAACTTCTAACTTGCTTGTGTTTAATACAATTTTTGTAGGTAGTAGTTCAGGAATACCATATAAACCAAGAAATTCTCTGCATTTATCCAAGAAGTCCAAATCGGAGGTAATTTTAATCTCTTTATCTAAATCTTTGTACTGAAACGCACCTAAATCTTCAAATAATTTAAACGTGGATTTGTCATAGTTGATAAAATCACTTTTAGGATAATCTAGATGTAATATGTAGTATTCATAATTAATGTCTCCTTTTTTTATACCAATCTTCCAAGTTTGATAGCTAGTATTAAAATGAGGAATTAAAAACTCTAAAAACTTTTTTGTAATTATTAAATATTTTGGTAACATAGCAACTAAACCAATAAAATCGGTCATTTTGACACTTTTATGCATGATGGGCATTGGCAAAGCTGGATTTCCTACAACTGGCCCAAAAAGTCCTTGATTTGAAAAGGAATCTTCACTAAACCGGTATCCATCAAAAAGACAACTTTTCTCACCTTCTGCTCTACCAATGATCTTTTTATCTAATGAATAATCTAATTTAAAAAACTTCATAATCTTAAGGGATTAAATCGGCTATTTCGCCTAGAGTTAAGTTAGGGTTAGCTTTAATTATGGCTTTGATTTTTAGTTTAACCAAAGAACGAGGCTGTACTTTTAAATAGCCTCGTTCTAGATTTTTTTAAAATCAAGGACAATTTTTACACATACTCAATGAGTACTCGATTTTGTATTTCCTCAATTTCTTCAAAGCGCATTCCAGTAAAACTATTGTCTAGGATCGCCTGTTTTAACCGCTCCGAGACATAATAACCCGCCATGCCGTTATGTGCACACCTGAAAAAATCGATCTCTTGATTGCTTGTGTTCAATACAATTTTTGTAGGTTGAAGTTCACCAAAACCGTAATTTCTGCACTTATCTAGATAATCTATATCGGAGGTAATTTTAATCTCTTGATTCAATTCTTTGAATTCATGTCCATCTATAAGTTCAAATAATTTAAAAATGGATTTATCATAATTAATAAAATCACTTTTGTATTCATCTAAGTAGAAAATGTAATACGTGTAATCAACTTCTTTTTTTGTTGCTTTTATTTTCCAAGTCTGAAAAGGGCCATTGCAATAGGGCTTTAAAAATGCTAAAAACGGTTCGTTAATGATTAGGTAATGTTGAATTGGAATCTCAACCATATGTATTAATGAAGTGGTCTTTGTGCTTTTGTAAAACTCTAATGTTGGTATGGCTGGATTGCTATGAATAGGATTAAACAATCCTTGAGTGCCAAAGGCACCATCATCATAGGGTCTGCCGTCCCAAGTTGTTTTTTGCACTTGGTGATAATGACCGATTTCTTTATTCTCTATCGAGTTTCTTAAACGGTAATATTTCATTTTATAGATTTTAAGGGATTAAATCGGCTATTTCGCCCAGAGTTAAGTTAGGGTTAGCTTTAATTGTGGCTTTGATTTTTAGTTTAACCAAAGAACGAGACTGTCGTTTTAAACAGTCTCGTTCTAGTTTTTTATAAAATCAAGTAAAAATTTTACACATACTCAATGAGCACTCGATTTTGTATTTCCTCAATTTCTTCAAACCGCATTCCAGTAAAACCATTGTCTAGGATCGCCTGTTTTAATCGCTCTGAGACATAGTAACCCGCCATGTCATTATTTGCACACCTGAAAAAATCAACTTTTTGATTGCATGTATTTAAAACAATTTTTGTAGGCTGTATAGAAGGAATACCATATAGACCAATAAACTCTCTACATTTATCTAAATAATCCACATCAGAGGTTACTTTAATTTCTTGGTTTAAAGAAATAGTAGAGTAGTTTTTTTCAAACAACTCAAAAGTTGATTTTTCATAATTAACAAAATCACTTTTGTATTCATCTAGGTAGAAGATGTAATACGTATAATCAATCTCTTTTTTGCTTGCTTTTATCTTCCAAGTATGAAAAGCACCATTACAGTAAGGCTTAATAAACTCTAAAAAGAACTCATTAATGATAAGGTATTTACTAATTCCAATCTCAACCATTTGTATCAATGAAGTAGTCTTTGCGCTTTTGTAAAACTCCAATGTGGGTATGGCTGGATGTGTTGGGATGGGATCAAATAATAGGTGCATAGCAAAGGACCCTTTGTCAAAGGGTCTACCGTCCCAAATGGTTTTTTGTATCTGAGTGTAGTGTCCTAATTCTTTTTTTTCGAGCGAATGTCTAAGTCTGTAATATTTCATTTTATAGATTTTTATGGTATTAAATCAGCTATTTCGCCTAAGGATAAGTTAGGATTGGCTTCAATTAAGGCTTTGATTTTTAGCATAACCAAAGAACGAGGCTGTACTTTTAAATAGCCTCGTTCTAGTTTTTTTTATAAAATCAAGTACAATTCTTACACATATTCAATGACAACTCGATTTTGTATTTCCTCAATTTCTTCAAACCGGATTCCGGTGAATCCATTTTCTAGGATCGCCTGTTTTAACAGCTCCGAGACATAATAACCCGCCATGCCGTTATGTGCACACCTAAAAAAATCGACTTCTTGATTTTTTGTATTTAAAACAATTTTTGTGGGTTGCATGTGAGGAATACCATTTAATCCGTTATATTTTATACGTTTGTTTAAATTATCCACATCGGAGGTTACTTTAACTTCTTGATTTAAAGAAATAGTAGAGTACTTTTCTTCAAACAACTCAAAAGTTGATTTTTCATAATTAATAAAATCACTTTTGTATTCATTGAGGTAGAATATGTTATATGTATAATCGACCTCTTTGTGGGTTGCTTTTATCTTCCAAGTCTGAAAAGGGCTATTGCAATAGGGCTTTAAAAATTCTAAAAATGATTCGTTAATAATCAGGTATTCATCAATCCCAATCTCAACCATTTGTATTAATGAAGTGGTTTTTGCGCTTTTGTAAAACTCTAATGTGGGTATGGCTGGATTGTTATGAATAGGATTAAACAATCCTTGAGTACCAAAGGCACCATCATCATAGGGTCTGCCGTCCCAAGTCGTTTTTTGTATTTGGGGATTATGTCCAATTATTTTTTTGTCGATACAATAAGATATTCGGTAATATTTCATTTTTTATCTGTTTTAAGGAATTAGATTAGCGATTTCACCTAGTGTTAGATTAGGGTTGGCTTCAATTGTAGCTTTGATTTTTAGTTTAACCAAAGAACGAGACTGTCGTTTTAAACAGTCTCGTTCTAGTTTTTTATAAAATCAAGTAAAAATTTCACACATACTCAATGAGTACTCGATTTTGTATTTCCTCAATTTCTTCAAAGCGCATTCCAGTAAAACCATTGTCTAGGATCGCCTGTTTTAAACGCTCCGAGACATAATAACCCGTCATGCCATTATGTGCACACCTGAAAAAATCAATTTCTAACTTGCTTGTGTTTAACACAATTTTTACTGGTTGTAACTCAAAAAAACCGTAATTTCTTCGTTTATCCAAATAATCTACATCAGAAGTGATTTTAATTTCTTGATCTAAATCTTTGTACTGAAATGCGCCTAGGCTTTCAAATAATTTAAAAATGGATTTTTCATAGTTTATAAAATCGCTTTTGTATTCATCTAGGTAGAAGATGTAATACGTATAATCGACTTCTTTTTTCGTTGCTTTTATCTTCCAAGTATGAAAGGAACCATTGCAATAGGGTTTTAAAAATTCTAAAAAAGTATCATTAATCGTAAGATACAAAGTTAATCCAATCTCAACCATTTGTATCAATGAAGTAGTCTTTGCGCTTTTGTAAAACTCCAATGTGGGTATGGCTGGATGTGTTGGGATGGGATCAAATAATAGGTGCATAGCAAAGGACCCTTTGTCAAAGGGTCTACCGTCCCAAATGGTTTTTTGTATCTGAGTGTAGTGTCCTAATTCTTTTTTTTCGAGAGAATGTCTAAGTCTGTAATATTTCATTTTATAGATTTTTATGGTATTAAATCAGCTATTTCACCTAAGGTTAAGTTTGGATTGGCTTTAATTGTGTCTTTAATTAGTGCTGTGTAGGCGGTTAAATCATCATAGGCCTTCTCTATATTGCCATGAGCGTTGTCAAACAAGTTATTCATATATAAGAAAATTTTATCTGAATATTTTTTATGACCATTCAAATGGAAGTCAGCGGTCATAGCTATACCATTTGGGATGTCGTTAATATGCCATGCACTCTTGGTTTTTGAGCTGTACTTGGCTGCAAGTTGTACTAATTTATGATTTGCTAATCCATAAGGAATAATGTGATGTGCATGTATGGCTAAGCTTGTTATGCCTAATACTTTTCTTAATTGACTACGATTGCTAAATTTTATAGTTCCATCGGCTAATTTATAAGCTTTTAAGATAACTCTATTAGCACCATTGTTTATTTTATACACTTTTTTAGCGATTCTTGCCACAGTGGTCCAATCGCCAGCAAAGGGTACCACAGCGGTTATACTTAGCGCACTATTTTTATAATCACCACTAAAAGCATACCAAGCGGCATGGGTAACGTCAAAAATAGGGCCAATTACAGGAGCCATCCCCATAACATCTAAGCCTAAATGCAACGCTTCAGAGTTCGCTTTAAAAAGGATTTTTGTATAGTCCCAAGCGGTAAAAACATGACCTGGAGGATACTCACTAGTCATAATAATGACCATTTCCTGTAACACTAATGCATTATATCTGATCATAAAACCAGCTGTCCCAAAGCCAGGGTTGATTTTTACTAATTCATTTTGTAGTAAGGTGTCAACAGCAGGGGTGTCAATGTTAAAAATATTGTCTGTTTGGAGCAATCGTAAAACAATGTTTAATGCAGCTTTTGCTTCCAAGCTTTTATTATCTTCAGCATAGCTATCTTCAAAATTAGCTAGGTCAAGTAATTCTTTAATATTTTCTAGACTAACTTTGTTATTATCTAATAGACTTAGTAAGGTGTTAGGTAGGATATCCGAAGGGTTCTTCATACGATAACTAATAGTCCAGGATAAAAAGTTTTTAGCTTCCGTATTGTTAGATTGTATTTTTGAAAGATAGCTAATGATGGATTGCATAAATCTTTCTTGACCATGCAAAAACTGCCATTGTTGTAAGGTTAATGGTAGTTGTGACCTTATAATTGCAAGTCGCTCAGGCTCAGAAATAAATGTAGCAAAGCCCGCAGGGACGATAGTAGGACATGGGTCTGCAGTTGTTTTTTGAGTAGGACTGCAAGAGTTACAAGTAAAACTTCTTATCCATCGCCAAACGATGTGTAAAGCGTCGCCTATAGCTGTGCCAGTAGTCGTTATAAAACCCCCTATTGCTGTCCCAACACCCGTACCTGTGCCTGTTCCCGTTCCAGTACCTGATCCAGTGGAGTTGCTTGATGAGTCACCTATAACCTGTACAGATAAACCATACCCACTAGTAGCTGACCATGCAGCACTCCCATATGAGGAACTAAATCCTCCCGAGGGTGAAGAGCCACCAGAGGAACTATCGGGGTTACTCCCATCTACAAATGAACTTACTGACGGTATTGGGTCTCCGTTCGGATAATATTGAGGTAGGCAAGGATCTTTACTTGTTTTAGCGTTACTATCTGTTTTTGGTTGACCAAAAAAGGAGGTGTAATAAAACAGTTCAACTTTACCCTTGAAATTTTTGATATCATATTTACTGTTCCTGTATGCTAAATAATACTCAGGATTACAAGTATGTTTCTCCACAAAGGCATGTTTTTCGCCATTAGGCAAAAAATTGACTATAAGATTGTAAGTAATATTTTCTGGAGTGTCTTTGAAAGTAAAGCGAAGGTTGTAGTTTTTATTGTTGAGGGTGTCAATTGTTTCTACTATTTTTTCCACTTCAAATGTGGCATCGAGTGCAATTGTATTTGATTTATTGGTCTTTCCTTTTTGCGAAATATCACCAATGATTGATTTAATATAGTTATCGACCTCTGGAACATCTTTTAGTGCCATAGCCTTAGTTTCAAAAGGCAACGGATTAGTTGTATTAGCTTGACTTTCATGTAAATCATTTGTGTCGAATTCGCAGCTGCTTAATGACAAAAATAGGGTAAGAACAAATAATTTGGCTTTCAATAGATATTGATAGCAATCCTTTTTACTAAAGTTTTTCATAAATTTATTGAAGGTATAGTTTTAATAGATTGTAAATGTAGGTAAGTAAAATAAGTAAAAAAATACCCACTTTTAGTGATTTTTAAAAAAATGTATTACAAACCAATACTATGTGAGTTTAAACAACAAAGAGGCTATCCTTTTCGGACAGCCTCTTTTTGTGGACATTTGATTTAACTAGCCAAGAAAATGTTTTAATTAAACACGATACTATAATTCAATTTGACTCCTAATTCAAAATGTAAAGAAAAACCATTAAATTAGTATCTTTGAAATCTAAAATGTGTAATTATGAATGCTAACGAAGCCATTTTGAACCAAAAATTAGAATTGATCCAGTGGCTTTCAACTATTGAAGATTCTGCTATTATTCAAAAAATAATGGATTTAAGAAAAAAAGAAAGCACAGATTGGTGGAATTCTATTTCTGAAAATGAGAAACAATCCATAGAACTTGGTCTAGAAGATGCAGAATCAGGTAAACTAAACGAGCATTCAGAAGCAAGAGCATTATATAAAAAGTGGTTATAAAATTCTATGGACCGATAACGCACTTCAAGAATTAGAAGCTACACTAAATTATCTACAAGAAAAGTGGACTCTAAAAGAACTTAAAAATTTAGCAGTTGCTCTAGAGAAAACGCTACAACTTATCGCTCAAAACCCATATATTTTTCAAGCCTCAGTTGAGAAAAAAGAAATTCGAAGAGCTGTTGTTTTACATTTAAATACCTTGTACTATCGTATTTCTGAAAACCGAATTGAAATCTTATCTTTCTTTTCCAATCGACAAAGCCCAAAAAAAAGAAAATTAAAATAATCTTTTCAAAGGCTCAAATTATCTCGATGATAATCGACTTCTATCACGGAGATATTACATCCTATTTAACCTAAAAACGAATTTGATATTGTAATAAAATTTGGTTATAATCGTATTGTGCCGAATTAGGAATATTTTTGTTGTAATCTACAAAAAGCCCGACCAACGATAACTTTCCAATATAATCTTCTCCCAAAATATAACTCGCCATAGGTGTGTAAATTCGGAGTGGATTGCCAGCTTTCACCAGATTCTCGAGGTATTCATAACGAAAAGAAAACTCTACGCCTATTTTTTTGTCTGCATCTATAATTTTTCGAACCAAAGGAATCACATAAATACCTTGCATCTCATAATCGTTCAATTCTTTTGGAACAAGTTTAGAAGCAGTATACGCATTCAAATTCGAGCCTCGTTTATATTCTGTATCGAAAGCCAAGCACCAAGTGGGACTCATTTTTTTCTCAAACTGCAAATCGGCACCATATGCCTTGGCCGATTGCCCATCCCAACGCGAAAAACCAACATTGCCACCCAAATTAAGGTACTTGCCTAACTTGTATTCTAACCGAAACATATGATGCTTTGCATTATCGGAGTCCGCGACTTGATTTTTACCATTTCCGTTGACAAAACTATAATAGTACTTGAGTGGGATTTTTAAATCTGATAAGGAACCGAAAACGGCGGCACCTATCTGAAAACTTTGCCAACCATTGTTCCCAAAAAGAGTGTACTGATTGGACCAATTATAGGATTTTAAAATATCGGCTGGATACAAATCTTCTAAGCCGAAATAAGGACGAAATTGCCCAGCTTGAATCGACAAATAGTTATTGGCTTTGTATTTCAAATTAGCCAATTCTAAAACACGCGTTTGAGGGTTGCTTTTGAAATCAGCTAAATTAATCAGCACCTGAGCCGTAATTTTATTGATTTCGAACTTTGCTTGCAAGCGAACATAACGAAGGTAAAAACCATTGTCTGAGGCTTTATCATCTGTGGTGTGATTGCCGTTCATATCCACATTTGAAGAGAATGTTTTAGCATAATCCCCCACAAAAAGAACAGCATAACTGGCTTTTTTGGTTAAGAAATCAAGCTTTTTATCTGATGCCTTGGTTTCTTTGGGTGGATTTAAAAGTGGTAGTTGATTTTCGATTTTATTTTCTGATGTTTCAGTACTTTGGCTATAGCAAAGCGAGGTGAAGAATGCCAAGGGTACTAGCATCCATTTTTTGAATTCAATAAGCATTATTTTAGTATTTTGATAGAAGCTTTAGAGGTAATTAACCTAATTTATACAGAAGGAACTGCTTTAGTTTCTTGTAAAAGCTTCTGTATTAAAGAAACTCTAAAATTAAAGTAATTCCTTCTTTTATTCTATGATAAAAATCAGGAAATGGCTTTTTTGCTGTCCTTTAAACATAAAAATTAATGCAAGAAATATCCTCAATAAACTTGTGGTATTTACAGGCAATTGATACATTTGAAAGGACACTAAATACAGATTTCTTAAACTGTCAAAATGTGTTTTTGAACGAAAAATAAAAAATAGTTTATGGCAAAATGGACAACAGAAAACCCTGCTTTTGTAGACACTTGGTTTTCATTATTTCGATTAGGGCAGATAAAAAAACAATTCAATGCTGCGGATACCATCAAAATGTCGGAGCTTACATTTTTCAATCCGTTATCAAGTAAGGATAACCTAAAAATTGAAGCAACATTAATTGCCGATACCATTGATAAAGTTTTTTCGAGTTGGGGTGCCAAACTAGAAAATTCTATATCTAGAAATACCGCCATAAACGATATGATTCAGATTCTTTTAGATGAAGATAAAACGATAAAGGACTTGGCTGAAAAAAATGACGAAAACTATTTTTTTACAAACGAAATTAAACTCGAGAATGAATCGTAAACTACTATTTTTTGTCCTGATTGTATTTTCACATTTCGGGTTAAATGCACAATCGCTTACAACTGTTGTATCCAAAGACAAACTACTGCAAGAAAACAAAGTCATAGAAAAAGTTGATTCTCTAAAAAAGCAACCCGAAAATTGGGGGCTTCTATTGGATTTTATGGCCCTAAAAATCCAAAAAAAAGACACCTCATATTTGAAATGGTTGAATAACTTTGATTTGGATTTAAAAACCTTTCAAAACAAAGATTCTACTAAATCGGCTTTAGGATTTGCTTACAACCTCAACATCGAAAGAGCAAAAATCACTGAGAAAGGCCATATAAAAAGAGGAAAATCAATATCGTTAGAGACAAAAGGGAATGTATCTTTTAACAAAGAAGTCAATCCCTACAATTTTCTAAACACCAAATTGGCTTTTAATCTCTTCCGAATTGGTGGAGGCGTAACCGTAACCACTACCCCGAATGATTTAGTTTACTACGCTAATTTACGCAGAAAACTTGCCACCTACGAAAATTCAGAAGCCATACTAAATGCCCCAGAATGGCGTGAAATGAACGAAAAATTCAAACTCAAAAATAGTTGGATTCTCAAATATGATTTTAATGCGGGCTTAGAATCGAATCAAGATTTTTCCAAAAAACAAAGTACCTTAGGTATGCGATTAGGTGGTACTCTGAAATCTTGGAATAAAAACAGCCTAGCATCAAAACTCAATATTCTAGACTATCCTTTTGCTGCATTTAGAAAATTAACCCAATACAAAGGTACGCTCCATTCGGGTATCACCCTTCCCACGCTATTGTTCGGTTTTGATTATGTAAATCCAATAAAAGATACGTTACGAAAAAAAAGTGACCCCAATCTAAAGCCTTTCCCGCGTATGCATTTCGAAGCGGGTTTTAGAACCGTACTTACTGAGATTTCCTCACAAACACTCTTCTTCAATAGTTCTTTTAAATACTTCAAAGAAATTAATGCATCGAATGCGATAAAAAACAATAGCTTTGATTCGTTTTCATATTTCACAGCAGCTATCGCCTCTTCAAGTGGAGTCTATGTAAGCTACTCCAACGGAAAACTGCCTTTTGACAGACGAAAAGAAGCCGTATATGAAATTGGATTCAAATACCAATTGGACTAACAGAACAGCCGCAATTCTTTATTTGTAACTATTCAGCCTTTAATATAGCGATGGTTTTAAAAGCGGCCAATATGTTTTGACCGTTTTTAATACAGGTGTCGGTTACCGAACGAATAACCGCATAGATTTGAGCACCATTCTCAGTTTTG
>NZ_JBCGDP010000021.1:0-73328 GCF_038739875.1 Flavobacterium polysaccharolyticum | reverse complement strand
TTAATGAAGCGGCATCTAAACTATAGGTAATACCTGTTGAATTCGTAGCTGTGGTAGTAGTGGTTACTGCTCCTGCTCCTTGGCAACGGGTTGAAGTTGCTGGACTGAAGGCTGCAATACTTACTGTTGGGGTCACTGTTACTTCTTCTGTTTCAGTTAATTGTATTGAACAACTTGTCGTTGCATTAGTAGCCAATACATTAAAAGTAGTAGTGGCTGTTAAATTTCCTGTTGGTAAATTAATTGTTCCTCCATCTCCTGCTACGACTGTTCCTACATTGGTAGTTCCTGTACGCAATTGGTAATTAACACCAACAACCGAACTAGCAACTGTAATATTTGTACCCGTACCTGAACAGATAGGACTTGTTCCGTTTAATACTAAGTTAGATGCTGGCAATGGATTTACCGTTACCGTTGCTGTAGCGGTTAAGCTACGATTACAGCTGCCGTCGCTTACATTGCTTAAGTTTAAGGTGGTATCAGCCGTTACTCCTGTCACCGTAACAGCAACTGTGCCTCCTGCTCCGATGGTAGCGGTACCCGAAGCTGCTCCTGAATAGGTAACGGTATTCCCTGCTGTACCTGTTATGGTAAATATCGCATCAGAACCAGAACAAACTGGTGAATTAGATGATACGGTAGCTGCAACTGGTAAAGCATTTACCGTTACCGTTGCTGTAGCGGTTAAGCTACGATTACAGCTGCCGTCGCTTACATTGCTTAAGTTTAAGGTGGTATCAGCCGTTACTCCTGTCACCGTAACAGCAACTGTCCCTCCTGCTCCGATGGTAGCGGTACCCGAAGCTGCTCCTGAATAGGTAACAGTATTTCCTGCTGTACCTGTTATGGTAAATATCGCATCAGCACCAGAACAAACTGTTGAATTAGATGATAAGGTAGGCTCTTGAATAACACACAAATTCCCACTTGCAGAAGTTACCGTTCCACAAACAAAATTACTCTCGGTAATTACATCTCTATAATCGTAACCATTCATTGCTACGGTTGCTGCAGTAATAGTCAAAGTTGCAGTTGTAGCATTAGAATAAACACCCCCATTAGTAATATTTGTCCAAGAAGTTCCATTATCTGTACTAACTTGCCATTGGTGTTGTGTAACTCCTGAACCTCCAGAGACTGATGTAGAAAAGGTTGTATTAGTACCTGCAAGAATTGATACGTCTGCAGGTTGTGTACTTATTGTACTTGCAGTACCAGATGTAATAGCATTAGTATAACTACCCGTATAGGAAGCCGCTGGTAAATTAACAGTACCATTAGCATTTACTGGAGCAGTTGCTCCGCCTGTTTGACCAAATTGTTGCCCTGACGCTGCACTTGTAATATTATTATAATATTCATTAGCATCTGAACATACATCATTATCTGAATCTAAGTCTAATTCATTTGATATACCATCACCATCATTATCACATCCATATAAAGAACGTACTCTAAAATCCATTCCACGAGTTCTTGGATTTGTATTTGGAGTAACACCAATTGTTGTAGGTCCTGTTGCACCATAAACAAAATCTCCACTTGTGTAATTATCAAAACTTACTACTAATTTATAATTATTATCTCCGCTAGCACCATTAGGAACGTTGGTCACTCCATCTGCTTGGACTGGTCTGTAATAACTAAATCCTGTACCTGGTCCTCCTAACCCTGACAATCCTAAATCAAAACCTCCTCCTGTAATATTTGAACCTGGTAAAATTGAGGTAGTAGTCAATGCATTGGAAAATCCTGAGACCTCACCTAGTGTTGCATCACCATTGCCATCAATATCCTCAGATGAAATCTGTAATTTACCTATATTAACTGGTGTATATGGACCTGTTGTTGAAGCACCTGATCCAGCAGGAACAAAATCAACTCTATAAACAACATAAGGATTTGTTCTAGCAACAATAGAATTCAAATTAAAAGCCCCACCTGAAAGCTGTAATGTACCTCCACCAGATAACTGTAAAGAAATAATATTTACTATGGCATCATAGGTAATTCCTAATCTTCTAAGTGCATTTGCTCTGTAGAATCTATCACCAACAGCAATATTTGTTGTTCCCCCTGGATTGATTAAAGGAACTAAACTATTTAGATTTACTAAATTATTTGTACATTCCACAGTATCTAAAATCCCATCATTATCATCATCTAAATCCGATGAATCGTAAACTCCGTCACCATCACTATCTACAATCAAAACTGATACCGTAGCTGTAGTACAATTTGAAAGATTAGCAGTCTCACATATAGTATACGTTATAGTATATGTGCCTGGTGTTGTACCTGGCGCTATTGTCAAATTCCCATTAGCATCAATTGATAGTGGTCCATTAGTTACCGGAGTAACATCAGTATTTGTAGTAGTTACCACAACGCCATTTATAAAATCATTTTGTATAACTGAGCCACCAGCATCTGTAAACGAATCATTATTTGCACATAACCTATTGTAGATTACAGCATTTGTAGATAAACTTGATGTACAACTTGAAGCGTTTGTAACGGTAAAAGTATAGGTAATTCCTGCAGTTAAACCTGAAAAAGTAGTAGTTGTACCCGTACTAGTTACTGTTTCTCCACCAGGTGAAGCGGTAACCGTCCAAGTTCCTGATGAAGGCAAACCACTTAAAACAACACTACCTGTTGCTACTGAACATGATGGTTGAGTAATAGCGCCTACTACTGGAGCTGAAGGTGTTTGTGACGGACTTACACTAAAAGCACTTGAAGCATTAGATATACATCCACCTCCTCCTACAGTAGCAGTAACTGTATAAGAGGTATTTGGGGTTAAATTACTAATTACACCTCCAGCACCCACAGTAGGGCCGGCAGGTGTAAAAGTATAGGTAAATGAACTATCGTAATTTGTAATTGTAGCAGTTCCTGGACTAGCACAAGTTGCAGCACCTGTAGTCACTGTAGGTGCTACTGGAGGCGTACATGTTATTGTTATGATTAAATTAGCCGATGCTATATTACCAGAACCTGGAATATTATCACTAATTGAATACGGTATTGAATCTGTAAGAGTTTGACCAGACGTTAAAGCTAATACAGCTGGACTACTAGAGTTTAAAGTATAAGTATAACTACCATTAGCATAAATGATAAAAGTGCCATATGTTCCAGCAACAGGCACGCCTACATTGGTTGTCAAACCATTAACTAGTAAAACCCCAGAAGCCTCATCGTCTTGCCAAACCAAATCAGTTAACCCAGCTAGTTGTCCTCCTGGGTCAGCTGCGGTTACATTAGGACCATAATTATAATAAAATTCCAACTTGTCAATAGGACTATTAAATGAAATAGTCACATTACCATGGGCATCTGTAGCGGGAACACTACCCGTACCATAAAATGTATCTGAACCTGTTTGTTGTATTGAGCCTGCGACTTGCTTGTTGTAATTAACATTGGCTCCTGCCAAACTACCAAGGACTCTCATTTGATCTTGCCAAATATTAGTTTGATTAAAATCAATATCTGATAAGGCAAAGGAAATATTAGTAACAGGCTTACTAAAATTAATTGTTAGTCTATTATCTCCTGCTGGATTAACAGCTGGATCTGAAGCAAATAAAAAATAACCAGTATGTCCTCCATTTGTTCCAAAATTAACAGTTTGATTTAAAGCTCCAGCAACTCCAGCAGGTGTGTTTTGAACAAAAGAAACATTTACACCTCCTACAGTTCTTGTTGTTCCATTTACAGTAGCCCCACTTGTATATTGAGATTCCCAAACAAACAAAGATGTATTTCTATCCAGCTTATCCGACCCCAAACCACTATCATCAGAAATAACATTACCAGTAGCTACAGTACTGGTCCCTACAGTAACAGTATTAGTATTATTAGTTGCCACAGGTGGTTCTGTTACCCCATTTATAGTTACAGTCAAATAACCAAAATCAAAGTTACCTACATTATCTGTAACCTGATAAGAAATAATATCAGTAATTGAGTTACCATTCTTTAAACCTTTTACTGTAGCATTATTTACATCTACATTATATGAGTATGCACCATTACTTTGCACTGTAATAGTCCCATAAGTACTAGTATACACAGCTCCCACAGAAGATGTGTATCCATGTACTTCAGTAATCGTTCTTGCATCTCCAACTGTTGCATCAGTATCATTCGTTAGTAGATTCCCCGTTACAGCTGTTGCTGAATTTGCAGCAACAGCATTAGTATCATTAACAGCAACTGGATCACTACCTGTTGTTAATCTTGCATAAGCTGATAAAGTAGTATCAGGATCTGTAACACTAATCACTGCATATCGACGTGTATCCCCTATTGCAGGGTTCGTATGATTATAATACTGATTTCTTAACATTATTTCTAAATTATCAACCAGAATTGGTTGTCCAAAAACTTCTGTTATATCAAACACATTGGCAGTAGTATGTGATATACGCAAAGTATTGGTCCCCAAAACAATATCATAAGTAGTAGCAGAGGCAGTACTAATTTGATAAGTCCCTAATAGTGTTGTCCCAGCTGCATTGTATACATATAACACTTCATTAGCTGGGTTAGGCACTCCTGCTGGTACTCCATTAGTGTTTGATGAAAATGTAATTCTTGCACTAGTAGCCGTGCCAGTTGTGGTAATAATCTGATTATTAAAATTAGCTATAAAATACAATGAACCTGCTGCATTAACCAATACGTCATTATTGACACCTAGCGCTGGACCATTTAAATCAATGCTTGTAACAGCATATGTTGAGGCATTATTCCTCAACTTCTTATCAGGAAGAACTGAAGACTTCTTATTATTTTTCTTAGACTTTACTTTATCATAATCCAAAAAACGTTCTGACGTAATACTATCATTAGATAACTCCATTTCATTTGCGAACACAATAACGGTGCAGAAAAAGAAAAAAAGAAAAAATAGTCTTCTATTGCTAAATTTAATTAACCATTCAAAACTAAAAGGGATCGGAGTAAAGTTTATTTTCATAAAAAACAAGATTTATATTATAAAAATACAAAAAAAAACATAACTTATTGAAAAACAATATATTTATCTAACACAAAGAATATCTAAACATATACTATTACTTTTCACGACTTGACTTGATAAAATTTATTGACCTAATAAAAACAAAAAGTAAACCATTTTAAAAAACCATCATTAGCATTTAAAAAACTATTCATGAATGATATCACAAATAGCGTATTAAATTGTTTTACTATCACAATTACAAAAGGCTAAAAAGAAACAAGAAATACACGCTAAGCCTTTCAAATAGTAGAACAGGCATTAAATCAAGATAATTGGGATATATAAAAGAATAGCGTAAAATAAATAGTAACTTGTTTACTTAAAAAAACACAACAGATTTAAACAACTGTAATGAAAAATTCCAAAAATTGGAATATAGTCCAAAAAACAAACTGTTATACCATAAAAATTAAGGTAGGAAGCAAAACGAAACTATTGGCACTATACTAGCTACTGGATGTTCCTAAATGAACAAATTCACTCTATTGAGGATTTTAATTTAGTAAAGCTTACTTTAGCTATCGGCTGTATTTGGTTTGCTAATAGTTATGTCTCTTATTTGAGCAATAAAAGTCATACACACCAAAGTAGTTGAAGTATTAGTGAAAGAAATTGTATTACAACAACTTAAACTACATGTCTCAGCGCTATAAAGATGTAAACTTGTAACAGAATTGTATGAATTAACAGTTGCTGTTTTTTTTGTTTGGTATATTTTTTTATCACTCGTAAAAACTAATATAAATAAGAGCATAAAAAAAAACACTTTTTTCATGAAAAGAAAAGTAGATTTGTTCATAAATATGGCTTTTATTAGTTAGACTTAAAACAAAAATATCTTTTAAGATTTTGAAAAACATGAGCACTCTTAGCACTACTTTTTTAACAAAATGTAAAAAAATTAATCCACTATTTATTCAAAGTTAATCAATTAATACTGTAATTAACTACAAATCACTTATTTAGAATCATTCTATTAATAAATCGACAAAACAAACATAAAGCCGACGAAATACATATTATCGGCAATATTTCAAGTGAAATCAAAAGCAAAAAAATAAAAGCGCAAGAATTATACGAATAATTTACAGATTAAAAATTAAAAATTAATCCAAAAAGCAGGTGGTATGAAATCAAAAAAGCAGTAACAAAATACTTTGCTACTGCTTTAAAACTATAAATGTAAAATAAATATATTTCTTACTTTTTATCTAGAATAATTAGGTGCCTCTTTTGTAATCGTTACGTTATGAGGATGACTTTCATTAATTCCACTTGCTGTGATTCTAACAAAACGACCTGTT
The DNA here is from genome assembly GCF_038739875.1 of Flavobacterium polysaccharolyticum. NCBI lineage: Bacteria > Pseudomonadati > Bacteroidota > Flavobacteriia > Flavobacteriales > Flavobacteriaceae > Flavobacterium > Flavobacterium polysaccharolyticum. Next base: position 66,983 of record NZ_JBCGDP010000021.1, on the reverse strand, counting down.
TCTTTTAAAGTTGGAATGTCTTTTGCTCCGCAATATCCCATACCTGCACGAAGTCCTCCGATAAATTGTTGCATGCTTTCGTTCAACTCTCCTTTGTAAGGTACACGCCCCACAATTCCTTCTGGCACCAATTTCTTAACATCATCTTCCACATCTTGGAAATAACGATCTTTTGATCCTTCTTGCATGGCTTCAACAGAACCCATTCCTCTATATGATTTGAATTTTCTTCCTTCAAAAATAATCGTTTCTCCAGGAGATTCTTTAGTACCAGCTAATAATGAACCTAGCATCACACAATCAGCTCCTGCAGCAATAGCCTTAGGAATATCTCCAGTGTAACGAATTCCTCCATCGGCAATTACAGGTACACCAGAACCTTTGATAGCAGCAGCAACTTCAAGCACTGCAGAAAACTGAGGAAAACCTACACCAGCTACAATACGAGTCGTACAAATTGATCCAGGACCAATTCCTACTTTTACCCCATCAGCTCCACTTTCAACCAAGTACTGTGCCGCTTCTGGTGTTGCAATATTACCAACAATAACATCAATTTGAGGAAATTTGGATTTCACTTCTTTTAATACATTAACCACTCCTTGAGTATGACCGTGAGCAGTATCAATAATAATAGCGTCTACTCCAGCATGAACCAAAGCCTCGGCTCTTTGTACTGCATCTCCAGTAACACCAATAGCAGCCGCTACTCGTAAACGACCATAAATATCCTTGTTAGCAATAGGTTTTTGAGTCAACTTAGTAATATCTCTAAAAGTAATTAAACCAACCAACTCGTATTTATCATTTACAACAGGTAACTTTTCAATTTTATGTCCTTGCAATACCACTTCGGCTTGTTCTAAAGAAGTTCCTTCAGCAACAGTAATCAAATTATCTTTAGTCATTACTTCAACAATAGCTCTTGCCGTATTTTTCTCAAAACGCAAATCTCTGTTAGTAACAATTCCTTTCAATATTTTGTTTTCATCAACAATTGGAATACCTCCTATGCCGTATTCTTTCATTGCCATTTTAGCATCGGCAACCGTAGAAGTCAACGGCAAAGTAACAGGATCGATAATCATTCCTGATTCCGCTCTTTTCACTTTTCTTACTTTGGCTGCTTGCTGCTCAATAGTCATGTTTTTATGCAACACCCCAATACCTCCTTCTTGAGCCATAGCAATAGCCATAGCACTTTCAGTCACTGTATCCATAGCGGCAGATACAATAGGTACATTTAAAGTTATGTTTCTTGAAAATTTGGATTGAATACTCACTTCGCGAGGAAGAACGCTAGAGTAATTGGGAACTAATAATACATCATCGTAAGTTAAACCTTCACCGATAATCTTGGAATTGTGTGCTTTCATGGTGCAATTTCTAGTTGAATTGCGTGCAAATATAGACAATCTTAAGCAAAAAAACACCTAATCTTTACATTTATTGCCTAAATTGCAGGAATTGGAACATTTGCCTGTACTTATTAAACAGACAAAATCCAACAAACAACTTCTACCATCATGTCTGAATCCAATATTACTACAATTCAAGGCCTTTCTTCTAATGAAGTCATTGCCTCAAGAGCCAAAAACGGTACTAACACTACTCAACATCAACAAAAAAATAGCTTTTTACACTCTGTTTTAGATTTGATCAAAGAGCCCATGTTTTTACTATTGCTCACCGCTACGAGTGTGTATTTTGTAACCGCAGATTACAATAATGGAATCTTCATGCTTTTTGCCATCTTTTTGGTTGTATCAATTTCTCTATTCCAAGAATCCAAAAGCAGAAATGCTATCGCGGCATTATCGAAATTAACGCAACCCAAAAGCAAAGTCATACGAGAAGGTGCTGTGGTTGAAATTCCGAGTGAAGAAATTGTAGTAGGCGATTATATACAAACAGAAGAAGGAACTTTTGTTCCCGCCGATGGAATCATCATCCAATCCAATGACTTTTCGGTTAATGAATCCATATTAACTGGTGAATCATTATCAATTTTTAAAAGTGAACAGAGCGAAGACAAACAAGTCTATCAAGGAACCATCGCTGCAAGCGGATTAGCTATTTGCCAAGTTACCGCAATTGGCAGTAAAACACAATTGGGTAAAATCGGCAAAAGCTTAGATAATATCACCGAAGAAAAAACACCATTACAAATTCAAATCAGCAATTTTGTTACTTATATCTCGCTATTAGGCTTAGTGGCTTTTGGTGTAGTTTGGGAAATTAATTATTGGAATTCAAAACTATTTTTAGACAGTTTACTTAAAGCATTAACACTCGCTATGAGTATTATTCCGGAAGAAATCCCAGTAGCTTTTACCACTTTTATGGCACTTGGTGCTTGGCGATTACTTCGAATGGGAATTATTGTAAAGCAGACTAAAACAGTAGAAACTTTAGGAAGTGCCACCGTAATTTGTACTGATAAAACAGGCACCATTACCGAAAACAAAATGAGTCTTGCGGAATGGTTTACTATTGATGCCACAACTGTTGCGGCAAACCATCCCAATTTAAACCCCAAAGAACAAGAACTGATTAAGGCAGCAATGTGGGCGAGCGAACCCATTCCTTTTGATGCTATGGAAATAGCATTGCATGACGCCTACACCAATTCCATTGCAGCAGACGATCGTCCACTCTATAAAATGATTCACGAATATCCTTTGAGTGGAAAACCACCCATGATGACGCATCTATTCGAAAACAAAGAAGGAGTACGAATTATTGCTGCCAAGGGAGCTCCAGAGGCTATAATTGTCTGTTCAAAACTATCTGAAACTGAAAAAGAAAAAATCAACACGGCTTTTCTCGCTATGACAAAAAAGGGATTTCGAGTGTTGGCCGTTGGAACAACTGATTTTAATGGAACAAATTTCCCTAAAACACAACAAGAATTTGAACTAGATTTCAAAGGGCTAGTCGCTTTTTATGATCCTCCAAAAAAGAACATCAAATCAGTTTTAGAAACTTTTTACAATGCTGGAATCGCTGTAAAAATAATTACAGGCGACAATGCCGAAACCACAGCAACAATTGCTCAACAAATTGGCTTTAAAAACCCTGAAAAAATTATTAACGGAGACGAACTAATGACAATGAGTCCCGCTACATTGAAAGAAAAAGTAATGGAAACAACTATTTTTACTAGAATGTTTCCAGAGGCAAAACTCAAAATCATACAAGCGCTAAAAGACAATAATCAAATTGTAGCTATGACTGGTGATGGCGTAAACGATGGGCCGGCGCTAAAATCAGCACACATCGGAATTGCTATGGGCAAAAAAGGAACAGAAATTGCCAAACAAGCCGCGAATTTAATTTTGGTTGACGATGATTTTTCTAAAATGACAGACGCCATTGCTATGGGAAGAAAAATCTATATGAATCTAAAAAAAGCCATTCGATATATCATCTCGATCCATATTCCCATCATTTTAATTGTGATTATACCGCTAGCTTTAGGTTGGGTCTATCCTAACATTTTTTCACCAGTACATATTATCTTTTTAGAAATGATCATGGGCCCAACCTGCTCAATTATTTATGAAAACGAACCCATGGAGCATAATCTTATGACCCAAAAACCAAGACCGCTGACCACCACTTTTTTTAGTTGGAAAGAAATCACCATTAGCTTAATTCAGGGACTATGTATTACGGCAGGAGTATTGGCTATTTATCAATTTTCTATTAAAAGTAATTATAGTGAGAATACTACTCGAACTATGGTATTTCTGACTCTGATTCTTTCGAATGTGTTCTTGACATTAGCCAATCGCTCTTTTTATTATTCGGTGCTAACCACTTGGAAATACAAAAACAATCTGGTCGTACTGATTATCGGCATCACACTTTTGCTCACAGCGTTATTGCTTTTTATCCCACCATTATCTAAATTTTTCTTTTTCGACACCATTACTTTACTTCAAATGGGATGGTGTACTCTTACGGCAGTAATTGCAGTGCTTTGGATCGAAATCTATAAATTCTTCAAAAGAAGAAAGAGCTAAAAAGTATAAATTCTAAGTAAAAAAATCCCAAATTCCAACTATGCTTTTTGGAATTTGGGATTTGCCATTCGAATGTGCTCAAGATAACAGATTGGGATTTGGATTTTGAATATTGGGATTTAAAGCCAGAAACTATTCGCCATCTTTTTTCTCCGCAAAAATCAGATTAAGTCCTAGTTGAAAAGAGGCACTTTGCGCCTTGGCAACATCTCTAAGTTCTAATAAATTATCAGCCATCAAATAAAAATTGACGGGTCCTATTTGAGTCGACAAACCCAAACCAATATTCTTACTCGAAAAAGAATCAACGGTATAAGTAGCTTTGGCTTCTAAACCAGTGAAAATTTTCTTTCTATAAAAAGCCGTCAAAGCCATCATTGGAAGTCTTGGTGTAGACATAGCAAAATATTGCAATCCAACAGAATTATTGTACTTTGCTGTTCCATCACTAGATTTACAATTACAACTTTCTTCTTCGGTTTGCCCGAAAGAATATTGTGCAGAAGCATTAAATTTGACTGGTCTCCACGACGTGTAACTTCCTTTTAAGGTATCTCTAGGAAAAGCATCATTAAACTCTTGGGTTATGTTATCCCCGCCAGTTCCGTTGAAAAAATCTGGAACAATACCTTCATATTTATAGGTTCCCCTTGCACGATAGCTTTCCACTTCTTTTGTGTGGCGAATAAAACCTATATCAAGAACACTAGCGGTAATTTGAATGTCTTTTTTAGGATAATAAGTTAATCCCGCATCAAAACCCAAACCTAGATTTCCTCCTAAAAGCGCTCTTTTTTGGATGTCTTTGGCCACATCCGAGTTGTCATCTTTGTCATCATATTTTGCAATTCCAGAGGTATTTAATAACATATCAGCCGAGATGACTTGTTCATACATCGTATTCCCATTTGAAGGAATAGTGGACAAATAGCCTGAGTTTTTGGTAGATCGAGCATCGAAAATACTAGAATAAATCTTTCCTCTTACTCCCCAAATCAATTTCTCATTTTCTCGCTTATTGTAGCCTACATGAAAAACACTCAACATTTCGGCACGAACATTTAAATCACTCAGATTAAAATATTTTCCTAGATAATTTTGATTTCCGTCTAATGCCAAAATCGCTAAATCCTTCGGAACATAACTCAATACATCAAATTCCTCATACATTCCAAAGGAAATATAAGCGTTATCATTCCAATCCCCTACTTTAAATCCTCCCTGAAAAACTTCTAATTGCTGATTGACAATTACTTTGTCATTTCGTGAAGCTGAAAAAATAACATTACGTAATTTGGTATTAAAATTTACACCATTATCTGCAAATAAGTCATAAGCAGAAAAACCAGTCGAACCAATATTTGCAGAAATCCCAGACAACAAAGGCACACCAGCGTACCATCTATAAGTTACATCAGCCCCGGGGTTTAAAGATAAAGATTGTGGAATTGCCGTAAAATTATACAAAACGGCTTTATTTTGAGCCAAAAGTACACTTCCTAAAAAAAATAGCGCACATGTAGTAATTTTTCTCATTGAATATCAAAATAGGCGGTTACACTAGAACGTAATTTCAAATTTCCTACACTAGTTGGAGTTAATGGTGGGCCAGGCAATAAGGTAACCACAAAAGCAATTTTTTTAGTTTGCTTTAATAAATCAAGATTGGCACCTTCAAACGTTTGTGTCAAAGTGGTTTGATTAGAGGTCCCAGTATAAGCAGGAATATTCATTTGAATCGTTGTAAGTGGCGTATTGGCCACATCAAGAAAAACTAATCTCAAAGTAAAGGCCCGATTGATGGTATTGTTGACCTCAAAAAACAAATCGGCTTTGCTCAAATTATCTCTTAAAAAGGAGTCATTAAACACCCCCACTTCTGGAGTGTCTATAGAAACCGCTTGTTCTGTACCATTATTTACAAACTGATTCGCCGCAACATCAAAACTTGATAAATTAGCGACAACCACCGGTTGCAACTGAAGATCATTTACCTGATCAAAATCAAGATCACTGCTACATGACAAAACAAAAAGCAGTACAAAAAATCCGAGTAGGGTTTGGGTTACTTTCATTTTTATTAATTTCAAATGTAATATAAATAACGAATAAATACTGCTTTTTATTTTAGAGCTGTAAAGATACTTTTTTATCTTTCTTGAGATAAATTTAGATAATAAATTACACCCAGCAAAAACAATATAAGATTAAATATCAACCTCTTAAAGGGATATAATCAGTAAAATACATTTTCTTAAAACAGTTAGTCATAATTTTCACCCCTTTAAATTTTGCTTTTCATTGTTACTGAATCGCTTAGAAGTGTATTTTAAATATTTTTCAAATTTTTCACATATTTTTAATAAATTTATGTTAATTTTGTGATTTTATCTGCGCTTTTATATTTAAAAGCGCTTCAAGCACACCTTAAACACAATGATTTTCAAAATTTAAAACAAATTACTTGAAAAATATTTCTTTTTTTGTTTGCAATTTTAAAATTACTGAATTTAAGCCTTGATTCGCATAATTTAATTTAATTTAAAAAAAATGAAAAAAAATTATTTATTCTATTTTACACTACTTTTCTTTGCAGCATTCTCTATAGGTAATGCTCAAACTCAATTCGAACTAAAAGGCGTTGTTGTTCCAAGAACAATTGAATTTCAAGACAAAAAATTACAGTTAAATGGTTTTGGTACAAGAACAAAATTATTTATGGATATGTATGTTCAAGCCTTATATCTTACAACACTTAGTGTAGATCCTAAAGAAATTATAGAGAGTGATACTGAAATGGCTATTAGAATGCAAATAGTTTCTCCTCTAGTTACATCACAAAAACTAACAAAGGCTTTTAGGAAAGGTTTGAGCAATTCTGCTGGCGAAATTGTATTTGAAAAGCACAAAACAGAAATCGATTATTTAATCTCATTATTAGGTAGAGAAGAAACCAAAGAAAACGATTTTTTTAATCTTATTTATAATCCGTTAGACACTTCAATTTGGATTTATAAAAATGACAAATTAGAAGGTAAAGTAAAAGGATTTGAGTTTAAAAAAGTTTTATTCGGAAATTGGCTATCTGACAAACCTGTAGGTGAAAAATTAAAGAAAGAATTATTAGGCCTCGAATAAATATTTTTTTTAAATAGCACTAGTGTTAATTCAAAATAATTTTAAAACCAGCTGGTTAATAACATATTCATTGATATTATGCAATATAATTCTATAAGAAATTGACTTACAAATTAATTTCAATAAGAACAGGAATTTACGCATTAATATCAAAAAGTGCACAAGGTTTTATTTACACTTTTGTTTTTATAAAATGAACCCATTAAAACACACTCAAACAAAAGTCAATAGAAAGAATCAAAAACATAAATATTACCTTTTATTTCAAAACTATCATTACTGTTTTTCTCCTGAGCAATCAAGATTAACTGATTGGCAAAGTCTTCGAATATTTTATAATTACGACTCTCATTTGTCTCAGATAAATGGCTAGATGTTACATTTTTTCCAAAAACTAAATGACATGATTTTGATTGATGTGTTTCGATAACAAATAACAAATCATAAACACTAGCTTACAATAACATAAAAAGACGAAGTGATTTAAACCAGCATTATATGATTAATTTAATGAAACTCTCCAAACAATTTTGAAGCCTCATTATAGGCGCTTTCAAAACTCATCGCACTCAAATTGGTGTTCTCTTTTTTTGAGGTAAAATAAGAAAGTAATTTTTCAGTAGGCATATTTCCCGTTAAACGATCCGTAGCCATAGGACAACCACCAAAACCCTGAATTGCGCCATCAAATCGTCTGCAGCCAGCATTATAAGCTGCATCTATCTTTTCAAACCATTTATCTGGGGTAGTATGCAAATGAGCCCCAAATTCTATCGCGGGGTATTTTGGAATTAAATTAGAAAACAAATGCGTAATAACTTCTGGTGTGGAACTTCCAACCGTATCTGACAATGAGAGAATCTTGACTCCCATTTGCGCCAATCGTTCTGTCCATTCGCCCACAATTTCTTCATTCCAAGGATCTCCGTAAGGATTTCCAAATCCCATTGAAAGATAGGCTATCACTTCTTTATTTTGCTGGTCAGCAATTTCGAGAATTTCTTGTAAGGTAATCAATGACTCCGCAATGGTTTTGTGCGTGTTTCGCATTTGAAAATTCTCAGATATGGAAAAGGGAAAACCCAAATATTGAATCGGTTGATGAGAAGCGGCATCTTTAGCACCTTGCACATTGGCGATAATAGCTAATAGTTTGCTTTCAGTTTTGGATAAATCCAGTTGTTCTAATACCGCAGACGTATCTTGCATTTGTGGAATTGCCTTTGGAGAAACAAAACTTCCAAAATCGATACTATCAAAACCCACTCGCAATAATGATTGAATATAGGACACTTTTCTCGCAGTAGGAATAAAAGTTTTTATTCCTTGCATCGCATCACGTGGGCATTCGATAATTTTTATTGGCTCCATATAAATTCAAAGATAAAAAAAGGAATTAAAGTACAAAGCCGAAAACATGGAAACTATTTCTGTTTCAAAATAGCTTTATTGATTGCTTTTACCAAGGCAGGGCCTTCATAAATAAAACCTGTATACAATTGAATCAAACTGGCACCAGCTTCTAATTTCTCCATAGCATCTTCGGCAGAATGAATCCCCCCCACACCAATGATTGGGAAAGCGCGATTGCTTTTTTCGGTCAAAAATCGAATTACTTCTGTCGAACGATTCTTCAACGGCTTACCAGACAATCCTCCAGTTTCTCCTTTGGCTTCAGATAAAAGTCCTTCACGAGAAAGCGTAGTATTCGTCGCAATTAAACCCGCGATTTTAGTTTCCGCCATAATATCAATAATATCTAGTAACTGCTCATCAGTTAAGTCAGGCGCAATTTTTAGCAAAATCGGTTTAGGGCTAACTTTAGCTATATTTTTATTTTGAAGTGTTTGTAGCAATTGAGTTAATGGTTCTTTATCCTGCAAAGCTCTTAAATTTGGAGTATTAGGAGAGCTTACATTGACCACAAAATAATCCACATAATCGTACAAAGCATCAAAACAAATTTCATAATCCGAAGTAGCTTCTTCGTTGGGTGTCAATTTATTTTTACCAATATTACCACCAATCAATACATTAGTGTTCGATTTTAAACGTTCTACTGCTTCCAAAACGCCTCCATTATTAAATCCCATTCGATTAATAATGGCTTGATCTGCTTTTAATCGAAATAACCTTTTTTTAGGATTCCCTTCTTGTCCTTTTGGTGTTAACGTACCTATTTCGATAAATCCAAAACCAAAATTCGAAAGTTCTTTATAAAGCGTAGCATCCTTGTCAAAACCAGCAGCTAAACCTACTGGATTTTTAAACTTTAACCCAAAAACTTCGGTCTCTAAACGTTTGTCGTTTACCAGATAAAGTGACCTGAAAATTGCAGTAAATCCAGGGATTTTAGAAACTATTCTAATTAACGAAAAGGTGAAATAATGTACTTTTTCAGGGTCAAAACAAAAAAGTATCGGGCGAATCAATAATTTATACATAAGTAGTGTAGTTGTGTGGCGCAAAAGTAAAGAAATGATTTCAAAAACCAGCAAAAAAGTGAGCCGAAGCCTTCCTTTCAGTATTAAAAAAACAGCACAAAATGTTTACCTTTGTTCAAAAAAATAATCACCATGCAACACATTATTGATCGTTTTATAAGTTATGTAACTGTTGATACCGAATCTGATCCAAATTCTGACACCACTCCTAGTAGTACCAAACAATGGGATCTTGCCCATAAACTAGTCGAGGAACTCCAACGAATTGGACTACAAGATGTGACCATTGATGACAAAGCTTACATTATGGCAACTTTGCCAAGTAACATTGATAAGAAAGTTCCAACCATTGGTTTTATTGCTCATTTTGACACCACTCCAGATTTCACTGGAGCCAATGTAAAACCTCAAATTATACCTAATTACGACGGAAAAGACATCATACTCAACGAAGCCCAAAACATCGTTCTTTCGCCTAAATACTTTAAAGATTTGTTGCAATACAAAGGACAAACCTTAATCACCACCGACGGAACTACGCTCCTTGGTGCCGATGATAAAGCCGGAATCACTGAGATTGTTTCTGCTATGGAATTTTTGATTCAAAATCCAGAAATCCAACACGGAACCATTAAAGTTGGTTTTACTCCCGATGAAGAAATTGGCCGTGGCGCTCATCATTTTGATGTAGAAAAATTTGGCGCGGATTGGGCTTATACAATGGACGGAAGCCAAGTTGGCGAATTAGAATATGAAAATTTTAATGCCGCAGGAGCTAAAATTACCTTCAAAGGAAAAAGCGTACATCCGGGTTATGCTAAGGGAAAAATGATCAATTCAATGCTAATCGCTAATGATTTTATTTCTGCTTTACCAAAAGGGGAAACGCCACAAGAAACCAGAGGATATGAAGGTTTCTTTCACGTGCACCATGTAAAAGGTAGTATAGAAGAAACCGTTTTGGAATTAATCATTAGAGATCATTCTAAGACTAAATTTGAAAAAAGAAAAGAGTTGATTGAAAAAATGGTTCAAAAAATCAATAAAAAGTTTGCCAAACAATTTGGTAAGCCCATAGCCATAGCCGAGATCAAAGATCAGTACTACAATATGAAGGAAAAAGTATTGCCAGTAAAACACATTGTAGATATTGCAGAAGAAGCGATGAAACAAGTCGGGGTAAAACCGATTATCAAGCCTATTCGTGGAGGAACCGATGGCTGTCAATTATCCTACAAAGGATTACCTTGTCCAAATATTTTTGCAGGTGGTCATAACTTTCACGGAAAATACGAATATGTTCCCGTTGAAAGCATGCAAAAAGCAATTGATGTTATTGTGAAAATTGCCAAGCTTACCGCAAATACTGATTTTGAAAATCCCGCACCAAAATCAAGACGCAAAAGATAAGCATCTAAAATCTATTACCTAGATTAAGACTGTCTTCAAAATCACTACCTCCAAAAAGACGTTTGACTTTTTGGAGGTTTTCTTTTATTCCAAGTCTGTATTCCACTACAAACCCAATTAAAAAACTTAACATTGGAATTGATTTACGTTCACTACATTTGTTAATAATTAAGAAACATTTTGTTAACATTGAATTTTTATTAAATATTCACAATAGTAAAGTGACCCATTAAATAGACCACATTATGATAGAGAAAAAAGAAGACAATACCGTTACCGAATCTACACCTTCAGCAACAACAGAATTACCTAAAGTTGAAAAAACTGTCGCTCCAAAACGAAGAACTGCAAGAACTACGACTACAACAGCAACTACCAATAAACCTGAGGTAACAAAAACCACAGTTACAACTCCAAAACCAAGGGCAAGCAGAACAAAAGTTACTACTCAAGAAAACACCAATACTTCAGTTCCAGCAGCAATTAGTGAAGAAGAAGTAAAAAAAGAAGAACCGGAAATAGGTTCGAATGAAAAGTCTGAAGAAAAGTCCGAAGACAAAAAAAAGAAAAAAAACAAAATAAAAATGAGCGAAAAGGAAAAGGAAAAAGCAAAAAAAGCTAAAGCAAAAGAGAAAGCTAAAGCAAAAGCCAAGAAAGCAAAAAAGGCTAAAAAAGACAAAGCTAAAAAAGCAAAAGTTAAAGCTAAGGCTAAAGAGAAAAAAGCAAAAGCAAAGGCAAAAAAAGCTAAGAAAAACAAAAAGAGCAAAAAGAAATAAGCTGATTGTTCCAAACTAAAAAATCCCAAATTCCATTAATTAGGAATTTGGGATTTTTTTTATTTGATTAATAAAGCTACTATTTCTTAGCCAAAGCTGCGCTCATTTCCATAGATATCGCAGAACGCTCCATCTTTAATTTCCCTGACATTGTTTCAATAATAACTGTAGTCTCAGACAACTCGGCAACTTTACCGTGTAATCCACTTTTTGTTACAATTTTATCCCCTACTTTTAAACTGCTTTCAAATTCTTTTTCGTTTTTAGCACGTTTTTGTTGTGGTCTAATCATGAAGAAATAAATCACCACAAACATCAATAAAAACGGTAAAAACTGTTGTAATTGTCCCATAATAAAAATCTTAATTTGTTATTTTTTGTTTTGTTAAATTTAAATATTGCTCGTTATCGACTACATCAAGCCACGACCAACTTTTACCAACTTTTTGCTTTCAGTTAATTCTTTTACAAGGTTATCTAAAATTCCGTTGATAAAAATACTACTTTTAGGAGTAGAATATTCTTTTGCAATTTCTAAATATTCGTTCAAGGTTACTTTTACTGGAATCGATGGGAATTTCAAAAACTCACAAATAGCCATTTTCAAAATGATAGTATCAATTTCTGCAATACGATCACTATCCCAATTTGGGGTTTTATCATCATACGCTTTGGCTAATTCTTTTTCGTTCAAAACCGTTTTTCGGAACAAATCACGAACAAAATCTTTGTCTTCGGTATCCTTGTACAACTTTGGCACTCTAAAATTATCTTCCTCTAGAGGCTTCAATGCTTTTAACTGCTTCAAAATTTGAGTATTCACCATCGGAATATCGTCAATCCAAGTCAACTTATCGTCCTCTAAGTATTCGTATAACTTTTCATTAGGTACGATAATTTCTTCAAAAACAGCCGCAATAAATTCTTTATCTTCTTCAAAAGTATTTACTGTATTGCTCATGTATTTTGCAAACAATTTACTTTCTTTTATCGCATTAAGCAAAATAATAATATAATCATCGTTCAACGACCAATTATTAATTTTACGATTCTCCATCGCGATACTCAAAGAATTATTTTCAGCCAAAATCTGAAAAACAGCATTCTTGATAAACTTTTCGTTGGGTTTGCGTTCTTGAGGAGTAGCAAGGTGTTTCTGACTTGATAAATGCAAAAAGATTTGTTCTTTTTTACAAATTTCTAATAATGACGACACCATCGTAAGGTATAAATCTAGAATGCTATCAATACTATAAAAGAGAAATTTTTCTTCTTTTTCTAGATTATCAGAGCCGTTTTGATGCATAGCATAAATGGATTGCATGACTTTAACGCGTATGTGTCTTCTGTTTACCACCTTGTAAGAACTTTTAAAAATTAGTCTGCAAAATTAAGGATTTCATCCTTTAAATGAAAATTTGAACAGTAATTTATTTAATAAATAAAAAGTGTTCCAATTAATATAAAGATTCGAAAAACCTTTCTAAAATTGGAACACTAAAAAATTTATAAAAACTATTATTTACTATTTGCTAGTTTTCTTTCCGCAATACGTTGTTGCGCAATAGTCAAAGCTGCTTGATGTGTGGTCATTTTGTTAGCAATTGCAAAATCAAAAATCTCCAAAGTAGTATTATAAATATTTTCAGTTTTAGCCATAATTTCAGCTTTACCGTAATGCGCTAATTCTGCATACACATTAATAATCCCTCCAGCATTGATCAAGAAATCTGGCGCATACAAAATACCTCTTTCTTGCAAAATTGCACCGTGAACAGTTTCATTTGCCAACTGATTATTAGCTGCTCCTGCAATTACTTTTGCTTTAATTTTATGAATAGTTGCATCATTAATAGTAGCACCCATTGCACAAGGCGCATAGATATCAACTTCTTCCGCATATACATCTGTTCCAGTATAAACAGTGGCATTGTATTTTTTTCCTACTTCATACAAACGCTCTTCGTTGATATCTGAAATGGTAACCAAAGCACCTTCTTTCGTCAGGTATTCAACCAAAGCTTCACCCACGTGTCCAATTCCTTGTACTAAAACCTTTTTACCAGTTAAAACATCTGATCCAAATTGTTGTTTAGCAGCAGCTTTCATCCCCATATAAACTCCAAAAGCAGTTACAGGAGACGGGTTTCCTGCTCCTCCTCTTTCTTCTGAAATTCCAGTTACATAAGGCGTCACATCTCTCACAAGGTCCATATCAGCAGTTTCCATACCCACATCTTCAGCCGTGATATATCTTCCGCTTAAGGAGTGAACAAATTCACCAAACTTACGCATCAATTCAGGTGTTTTTTGTGTTTTGGCATCACCAATAATTACTGCTTTTCCTCCACCAATATTCAAACCAGTAATAGCAGATTTAAAAGTCATTCCGCGTGACAAACGCAAAACATCATTCAAAGCTTCCCATTCATTACTATAATTAAACATTCTTGTACCACCCAAAGCTGGCCCCATTACCGAATTATGAATACCAATTATTGCTTTTAATCCTGTATCTTTGTCGTTGCAAAATACAATTTGTTCGTGGTCATCAAATGAGATTTGACCAAAAACAGGATCCATTTTTTGAATTTCCTTAGCAGTGGCTAGTGTTGTATTCATAAGCTGTTGATTTTATTATTTTACAAATTTGATAAAATTTCGATTCAAAAATATAAAATAATTAAACATAACCTAATTTTAAAACTATATTTTGACAATCTCATAAATTTTTATTAAACATTACAAAGAAACCAGCTTGCTTTTTTTAACAAAAAAGTGATAATAGAAAAAGAAACAAGTCCGAATCTCAAAAAAAATGAAAGAATTACGTTATTTAGATAAATACTTTATAAAATACAAATACAGCTTCTCTCTTGGTATTTTAATCACAATTATCGCACAAATATTTTCTCTATTTACTCCAAAATTGATTAGTAGTTCACTTGAAGCTATCGAAAAATTTGACAAACTTTCTAGTGTAGAAAAATCATCCGTAGTAGTTATTGCAAATTACAGAGAAGAACTCATTCACAACGTTTTATTAATTATTGCAACAACCATTGTTGCAGGATTTTTAACCTTTTTGATGCGACAAACATTGATTGTAATGTCACGTCATATCGAATTTGATTTAAAAAATGAAGTATTTCGTCAATACGAAAACCTTTCGCAAAACTTCTACAAAAAAAACCGCACAGGCGATTTGATGAACCGTATTAGCGAGGATGTTTCAAAAGTGCGAATGTATGTTGGACCAGCGGTTATGTACACCATCAATACCTTTATTCGTTTTGCCATTGTTATTGCTTACATGTACAATGTCTCACCAAGATTAACCCTTTACACTTTGCTCCCACTGCCAATTTTGTCCTATGCCATTTTCAAATTAAGTTCAGAAATCAACATTCGCAGTACCGTTTTCCAACAATACTTATCCAAAGTTTCTAGTTTTACTCAAGAAATATTCTCTGGAATCCGTGTCATCAAAGCCTATTCGTTAGAAAATCAGCAACAAAATAACCTCATCGGTCTCGCGGAAGAAAGCAAAAGCAAAAGCTTAAGTCTTGCCAGAGTTCAATCATTATTTGGCCCATTGATGCTGGCATTAATTGGGATTAGCAACTTAGTCGTTATTTATTTTGGAGGCGTTTTGTACATCAATGGCTCCATAAAAAGCATTGGTACCATCGCCGAATTTATTTTATATGTCAATATGCTAACATGGCCAGTTGCTTCATTGGGCTGGGTTTCGTCTATGGTACAAGAGGCTGAGGCTTCTCAAAAACGCTTGAACGAATTCTTAAAAATTGTTCCTGACATCCAAAACAATAATTCAAATCCAAGTACAGTTGAAGGTCATATTGCTTTCGAAAATGTCAGCTACACCTACGAAGACACTAATATCGAAGCGCTTAAGAACATTTCATTCACTGTAAAAAAAGGAGAAACATTGGCTATTCTTGGCAAAACGGGTTCAGGAAAATCAACCCTTCTATCGCTCATTTCTAGGATGTATGATGTCACCGAAGGACAAGTAAAAATTGACGGAAAAGAAATCAGTCAATTGAATTTATTTGATTTAAGAAACAGTATCGGAATCGTACCTCAAGATGCCTTCCTATTCTCAGATAGCATCAAAAACAACATCAAATTTGGCAAAGAAAACGCTACTGACATCGAGGTTATTGATGCTGCCAAAAGCGCTGTGGTTCATGACAATATAGAAGGCTTCAACAAAGGCTACGACACTATTTTGGGCGAACGCGGCATCACTTTGTCTGGCGGACAAAAACAACGTGTTTCTATCGCCAGAGCCATCATCAAAAAACCCGAAATTTTACTTTTTGATGACTGTCTATCAGCAGTAGACACCGAGACCGAAGAAGCAATTTTGAATAATCTATTTGAAATTTGCAAAGACAAAACTACCATCATTGTAAGCCACAGAGTTTCATCTGCAAAAAATGCTGACAAAATCATCATCCTTGAAAACGGAAAAATTATTCAGCAAGGCTCTCATAATCAATTAATAAATGAAGAAGGTTATTATGCTGCGCTCTATTTAAAACAACTTTCGGAAAAAGAATTACTATAAATGTTGTTTTATCAATAATTTTTTATGATTTTTGATTGCTATTTATAAAAGGATCGAAAGAATTATGAGAGAAAATGACATGCTAGAAAAAGAAGAAATTTATTCTAAAGTGCTTCGCGCTGGAAGAAGAACATATTTCTTTGATGTAAGAGCCACAAAGGCTGACGATTACTACATTACCATTACTGAAAGCAAAAAATTTACCGAAGAAGATGGCTCTTTCCATTTCAAAAAACACAAGATTTATTTGTATAAAGAGGATTTTGCCGCTTTCGAAGAAATTTTAAACGACATGACTTCTTATATTTTAAACCATAAAGGCGAAGAAGTAATCTCGGAAAGACACCAAAAAGATTTCAAAAGAGAATTCTCTAACGAAACAGTAGAAAACGAAAGTACTCCAAAAGTATCTAGTTTTACGGATATCGATTTTGATGACATCTAAAATCAATTAACACTTACCTAAGTCCAAAAGTCAACTGATTTTTGGATTTTTTTTTGGAGCACAAGTCCACGCTATCCTTCACGTCTCCTCCTGCTGTACGCTATATCTTCCTGAGGCTCAAAAAAGAAGAGCCCCAGCAAGGATACCGCTTCCATTAGGGCTAAAAATCACGACTCTTTTTCATGACATCTCCCAATAAAAGTTGAAAAATCAATATATTTATGGAGTAAAAAATAATCAATGAAAACTACTTATTTTGCCTTTCTACTATTACTCATAAGCCCTTTTCTTTGGGGACAAAAAATAGAATATGTCCAAGAGAATAATATTCCTTATTACAACGAATCTGTTGCACAAAGCGATCCCTACATTAAAGAACGCTGCGTTTTAGACATTTATTACCCAAAAAACAGCAAAGGATTTGCTACCATCATTTGGTTTCACGGAGGAGGATTATCGGCAGGAAACAAAGAAATTTTATCTGGATTAAAAGAAAAAGGTTTCGCCATTATTGGGGTAAACTACCGACTTTCTCCCAAAGTAAAAGTGAAAAACTGTATCGAAGACGCCGCTGCCGCAGTAGCATGGACCTTTAAGAACATCGTAAAATATGGTGGCGATTCCTCTTTACTCTTTGTATCTGGGCATTCTGCTGGAGGCTACCTCGGAATGATGATTGGACTCGATAAAAAATGGTTACAATCTTATGCTATCGATGCCAATACCATTGCAGGACTCATCCCGTTGAGTGGTCAAGCCATCACTCATTTCGAAATCAGAAAAGAAAGAGGCATTCCAGACACACAACCCATAATTGACGAATTTGCACCCTTATATCACGTTCGAGCTGATGCTCCACCTTTATTATTAATCACTGGAGATCGCCAACTCGAACTTCTTGGTCGCTACGAAGAAAATGCCTATTTGATGCGCATGATGAAAATCAAAGGACATCCATCGACCACACTTTATGAATTAGAAGGATTTGATCACGGAATGATAGAACCCGCACTTCCGCTATTGACTAAAGAAGTAAAAAGAATAACGGCTTTAAAAAAGAAATCATAATGACAGTAAAACTCCTCATCATTCCTGGTTTAGGCGACTCAGGACTGGGGCATTGGCAAAACTTTTGGTTAGACCATTTTCCAAATGTCACCAAAGTAACTCAAGATAACTGGGATCAACCTTTACTCAACGATTGGGTAGAACGCCTAGAAAAAACCATACAAACCATTCAAGAACCAACCATTTTGGTCGCGCATAGTTTAGCCACCATCTTAGTCGCTCATTGGACAAAGACATTTGAAAATCCTTTTATTAAAGGAGCACTATTAGTAGCACCCGCTGATGTTGACTCCCCTCAACACACCCCAGAATGCACATGGAATTTTGCCCCAATTCCCACGCATCCACTGCCCTTTCCTTCGATTGTGGTTGGAAGCGAAAATGACCCTTATATGACTTTAGAAAGAGCTCAAGAGTTGTCCAAAAATTGGGGAAGTGATTTCATAAATATTGGCAGGAAAGGACACATCAATTCCGAAATGAATCTAGGTCTTTGGGAAGAAGGGCAAGAAATTTTGAAGCTTTTAATCCAAAAGATTAACTAAGCGATTCTCAAACCGTTTTCTATTTTAAAATCAGGGAACAGCAAAACCACGTCTCCCTGCTCATCTACAGCGCCAAGCACCAAACATTCACTATTAAATTTACCAATTTGCTTTTTCGGAAAATTCACTACCGCTACAATTTGTCGGTTTACTAATTCTTGTTTAGTATAACGTCTAGTAATCTGAGCCGAAGATTTTCGAATACCTAGAAGCGCACCAAAATCAATAGTGAGTTGATAAGCGGGTTTTCTAGCTTCAGGAAAATCATTAACTTCTAGTATGGTTCCTACTCGCATCTCTACTCTTTCAAATTCTTCCCAACTCAAAGGAGTCTCATTTTTTATACTCATAGAATTTTTATTTAGTTTCTATTCAATACTACAAAAAAAATCCCAAAACAGCTAATTAGTCTGTTTTGGGATCTATAAATTGATGCTTTTTTTTTATTTTACATCCATTAATTCAACATCAAAAATCAAAGTAGCGTGTGGTGGAATAACTCCTCCTGCTCCACTTGGTCCATAAGCCAAATCTGATGGGATTACAAAACGGGCTTTATCTCCAACTTGCAACAAAGCGATACCTTCGTCCCAACCTTCAATAACTTGACCTTGTCCTAAACGAAATTCGATTGGTTTTTTTCTTGGGTAAGAAGAATCAAAAACTTTTCCATTTTCAAGAGAACCTTCATAATGTACAGCAACTGTTTTTCCGTTTTCAGCTTTTTTACCAGAACCTCTTTGAATAAATTGGTAACGCAATCCACTTTCTGTTTTTTCAAAACCAGCAGCTAATTGTTCCATTTTTGCTTCTGCTTCCGCTTTCAAAGCAGCTTCTCTTTTCATTCTAGCTCCTCTTAAACCGATAAAAGCTTCAATAGCATTCCAGTTTTGCGCTTCTTCACCTACACGAATAATTTCTAAAGTCTCCAATTGGTCTCCTTGTGCTACAGCATCTACAACCTCTTGTCCTTCGATTACGTGCCCGAAAACGGTGTGTTTGTTATCCAACCAGCTTGTTGGAACGTGAGTGATAAAAAACTGCGATCCGTTCGTTCCAGGTCCAGCATTAGCCATAGATAAAACCCCAGGGCGATCGTGTTTCAAAGAAGGATGAAACTCATCATCAAATTTGTAGCCTGGATCACCAGTTCCAGTTCCTTTTGGGCATCCTCCTTGAATCATAAAATCAGGAATTACTCTGTGAAAAGATAAACCATCATAGTATTTTACACCTTGAGGCTTTACTTTATTTTCCATATTTCCTTCTGCCAAAGCCACGAAATTCCCAACTGTTCCTGGAGTCAAATCGTGAGTCAATTTTACCAAAATCGATCCTTTAGAGGTATTGAATTTAGCGTATATTCCGTTTTCCATGATAAATTATTTTTTATTGAGGCGCAAATTTACGAAAATAAATGCGATATCGATTTTTGCTTATTATTAATTTTAAGTGACCTAAATTTGAAAATTAATTAGTACCGAAAGTTGTTTTTTTAAAAACAAAACAATTACCCTCTCAAACAAAACCAGTTCTTCTCCACTTCCATACCATTGCATTTATATTCAAACAGAATCCAAAGAAACAAGATTGAGTTTTTAGCTGTTTAACACAAAAAACATAAATGAATAGATTCCTTAATATATTGTTAATTTTAAAACCAATATTGATTATTTACGACTAATCCTTTTTTTCTATAAAAAAAACATTAATTGTATAATTAACACTTCATATAATTGTATATTTTATCAAATAATGTTAAAAAAGCGACCAAATATCAATACAAAATCATTTAGCCAATATTAAAATATGATAACTTGACATTCATGTTAATTTAATGATGACCCATTTTCTTTGCTTCAAATTTAAAAAAAGCTGAAATGAAGAAAATTAATTATTTGTTAGTTGCATTTTTTATGATTTTTTGTACTACTTCGTGGTCACAAAATAAAGTAAAAGGTGTTGTATTAGATGAATCCAACTTTCCTTTAGCGGGGGTAAATATTACAGTAAAAGCGAAAAAAAATGCAGTTACCACAGATTTTGATGGGCATTTTTCAATAGAAGCTTCTATAGGTGAAGTGATTGAGTTTAGCTATTTGGGCATGAAAAATCAACAAAAAATAATTATTGATAAAGATGACTTAAAAATAATATTAAAGTCTGATGATAATCAACTAAAAGATGTGGTCGTTATCGGTTATGGAACTGCTAAAAAGAAAGACATTACAGGTGCGGTTACCTCTATAAAAAACGAAGAATTCAACAAAGGTATTGTAACTTCACCTGAGCAATTAATTCAAGGAAAAGTTTCGGGGGTAAATATTACTTCAGCTAGTGGAGAACCTGGAAGTACGCAAACAATAAGTATTCGTGGTCAAGGAGGGATTAGAACAGGGAACTCTCCATTGTTTGTGATTGATGGTTTTGCTATTGACAACTCTACTACGGGAGGCGCAACTAATCCATTGAGTTTTATAAATGCGGACGACATTGAGTCTATTGACGTCTTGAAAGATGCTTCAGCAACTGCAATTTATGGTTCCAGAGGAGCCAATGGAGTTATTATTGTTACTACAAAACGAGGAAAATCAGGTAAATCACAAATTTCATTCTCCACTAGTATGGCTAGCTCAACTATTGCCAGAGAATTGCCTGTATTTGGTGCAGATGAATTTAGAAAACAAGTAGTAGCATTAGGCGGTGCTTTAACTGATTTGGGTGGGAATACTAATTGGCAAAAAGAAATTACTCGTTTGGCTATTACGCAAAATCATAATTTCACCATGAATGGCGGTACAGACAACCTAACTTATTACGCTTCTATTGGTGCCTTAAACCAAGAAGGAATTATCAGAAATAATAATTTAAAACGCGTTACTGGTAGAATCAACTTAACACAAAAAGCCTTAAATGGAAAATTGAAAATTGATTATAATTTAAACGTAACTAATTCCCTTTCTGACCGACCAAATATTGAAACGCTAATAGGTAGTGCAATAAGTTTAAATCCTACTTATTCAGCTAGAGATTTAGCGGGCAATCCTACTGTTTTTTCCGATGTAGAAAATCCACTAATTACATTAAAACTATACAGTGATAAAACTGAAACCAATCGTATCATAGCCAACATTTCGCCGTCTTATGAAATCATTAAAGGTCTTACTTATAAATTAAATTTTGGTATTGATAGATCGAACGCTGACCAAGATATTCAAAATTTGCCAAGTACAATTCCTTTCAAAGAAGGCCGATTGGACGCTTACTATTTTAAAAACAACAATCGTTTGATTGAAAACTACTTAACCTACACTAAGGATTTTGGAAATCATAATGTATCGGCAATGGCTGGTCATTCGTATCAAAAAAATTACATCCAAACACGTAATTGGAGCATTAATAAATTTACTGACAACGGAATTGAACCTGTGTACAATCCAGGTTTAGGACAAGATTTGACTTTTATCAATAATCGACCAGGAGGTTCAGCTGCTATCAACGAATTACAATCCTATTTTGGTAGAATTGGATACAATTACAATCAAAAATATTTGTTAACCGCTACCTTTCGAGCTGATGGCTCATCTAAATTTGGTGACAACAACAAATATGGATACTTTCCTTCATTTGCCGCAGGTTGGGTGATCTCAGAAGAAAAATTCATGAAAGAAACGCCTTTTAGCAATCTAAAGCTAAGAGCTGGTTGGGGACAAACAGGTAATCAAGAAATCCCTTCAAAAATTACTCAAAGTTCTTCAACAGTATCAGTATCATCAGGCACCAGCTATCCATTAGATCCTTCTACTACTTATTATGGAGGTGCTACCTATGCTCGTTTAGCCAATCCTAATATCCAATGGGAAGTTTCTACACAATCTAATATTGGTTTGGATTTTGGTCTTTTTAATGATGCTTTAACAGGAACTATAGATTATTTCAACAAAGAAACTAGCAAAATACTAATGAAAGTTGTTCCTGCTGACCCTATTAAGCCCGCAACCACTTATTGGACAAATGTTGAAGATATGACTATTACCAATAAAGGATTAGAAATAGCTCTTGACTATAAACATAAATTCGAAAACGGTCTTTCTGTAGGAATCGGAGGAAATATGAGTTTTATTGACAATAAAATCAAAAATCTTCCTTACACTATTCTTACAACTGGAACTGCTTCGGGTAGTGGTTTGTCTTCTGCTGCCATAAATGGTTACATGAGCGGACAACCCATCGGTACTTTCTATCTAAAAGAATTCATAGGCATTGACGAAACCACAGGATTAAGTAAATACAGAGACACAAATAATGATGGTATTGTCAATGACTCCGATAGAATTATTGCAGGGACTGCTTTACCTGACAAATTATATAACTTCTATGGAAATCTAGGATACAAAGGTTTTGATTTGAGCTTTAACTTTAATGGTGTTTCTGGAAACAAAATATATGATAATACAGCCAACTCTAATTTTTATAGAGCAAAATTGGTTAAATCAGTAAATACTACAGCTGCTGCTACTGAGTATCCTAAAGAATCTAATACCAACCCAGCCTCAGTTTCTACCCGTTATTTAAAAGATGGTGCTTACCTAAGATTAAATAATTTATCATTAGGATATAACTTTGACATGAATGCCATCGGTTTATCTAATTGGATAAAAACAATGCGATTCTCAATAACGGGACAAAACTTATTCGTAATTACCAAATATGATGGCTATGATCCCGAAGTAAACACTGATAGAAGTTCAGATGGGATCTCTTCTTATGGGATTGATTATTTGAGTTATCCAAAAGCAAGAACTATTCTTTTAGGATTAAATGTTTCTCTTTAATTCCTCGAAATTATTTTAATAAAAGTCAAATACAATATGACTTTAAAATAACCTTAAAAAAAACACAATGAAAAATAGATTTATAAAATTAGCGCTATGCTCACTGATTCTTTTTCAAGTAGGATGTAGTGACCTCGATGAACAAATTCTAGACGAATCCTTAAACGGAAGTGTACCAGAAGCATTGGCTGCCGAAGCGACCCTTGTTCCTGCTTATGCAGTAATGGCTGATTTGTTTTTGCATACTAGATATTTTGCCCTTCAGGAAATATCAACAGACGAAGCTATATTACCTTATCGTGGTGGTACTGACTGGGGAGATAATGGAATATATATCGACCTACATCGTCATACACTTACCAGTTCACATGTACCTGTAAAAGAAACTTGGGATGCTATTACCAAAGGAATTGCAAGATCTAATGCAGCTGTGAGTGAACTAGCTGCTATGCAAACTAAAAACACAAAAGCAAGTCTTTATTTGGCTGAAGCGAAAGGAATAAGAGCCTATTATTCTATGCTAGCACTTGATCTATTCGGTTTAGTGTTTGTAAAAGAAGACCTTACTGCTAATTCTAAAATAATTCGTGGTAGCGAAGCTGTCAATTATATAAAAAACGAGTTAGTAGGAATTGAAAATCAAGTAGCGACAACAACAGGACCAGGTAGAATAACACAAGCAACCGTTTGGGGATTATTGGCTCGTTTACACCTTAATGCAGCAGTTTACAGCAATCCTTATGCAACTACTTTTGATTTTAAATCAGAGGATATGGACAAAGTGATTGAATACACAAACAAAATCACTCAATCCGGACAATACCAACTCTCACCTGAATACTTTGCTATTTTTGATGATGAAAACCATACCAATAAAGAACTAATTTTTGCTGTTGACCAACGCGCCGAATTAAATGGACACAATCGTTTGGCTTATTTTTCTCTATCAGGGGACATGTTTCCATTGCCAGCCTATGTGAACGCCAATGGTACAGATGGTCCTGCCATTACCCCTGACTATTACAATACTTGGATCAATGCCTACGGAACAACTGATCCAGCTACTGTAGATGCTCGTTTCTTTAAACAAAATCTAGTTATTCCAGCTGATTCTTGCTTAACAGCAAGCCAATTCAAAATAAACAGAGGAATTCTAAGAGGTCAACAATATGGTTTGATTACCACTGCCAAAGGACAACCATTTCAAAGATGTGCTGATGGAATTGGCTACAAAATTAGTAAACTAAGAAACATCACACGATCAGACAAAAAAAGATTAGTAAATCACACTTTAAATGTTGATTTCACCACCACAGGAAGCGGTTATAGTAACGGTTATAGAGTTTTGAAATATGAGTTTTCTAAAAAATCAGATACAGGAAGAAACAAAGGAGATGCTGATATTTCATTATTGCGTTTAGCCGATGTTTATTTGATGAGAGCCGAAGCTAAATTGCGAAAAAACAATGACATTGGAGGAGCTTTGGCCGATTTAAATACAGTAAGAGCTGCAAGAACGGCTAGAGCTGGATTAACCCCTCCAGCACTAACTAGTATTTCATTGGACATTCTTTACAGAGAAAGAGGATTTGAATTTTACTGGGAAATGTTACGTCGTACAGACATGATTCGTTTTGGCAAATATGAAGGTACTTGGACAGAAAAAACAGATACTGATGTCAAAAAACGCTTGTTCCCAATTCCGCAAAGCGCTATTGATGGTGCTTCGTCAGAACCAGGATACCTAAAACAAAATGAAGGGTATTAACTTTCAAACAAAAAAACCTAACAAGAACTATTCTGCCTACATGAAGCAGAATAGTTTTTTTTGTAAAAATTAAACTATGAAAAATACACGTTCACCTTTTTATGTCTTTGTAGCAACAATTTTACTAGTCCTATTTAGCCATCCTTTATTGGCTCAAAAAAAACATAAAAAAAACGAAGAACCCTTGAGTATCATTTTTATGATAGGTGATGGAATGGGGTTAGCTCAGGTTTCATCTGCCTTTTACTTCAACGATAGCGTTCCTAATTTTAGCCAGTTTAAAACCTTGGGATTGAGTAAAACGTCTTGTACTTCGCACAAAATCACAGATTCGGCTGCTGGTGCAACCGCTTTTTCTATTGGACAAAAAACATTCAAAAGAGCCATTGGTCTGACAAAAGATACCCTCAGAGCCGAAACAATTTTAGAAACCTTGTCCAATCGCGGATACAAAACAGGATTGGTATGTTTAACAGCTATTACCCACGCTACACCTGCTAGTTTTTATGCCCACGAAAATGATAGAGATGTTAATGATAATATCGCTTTGCACTTATTAAATGAAAAAGTTGATTTCTTCTCTGGTGGTGGACTTAAATTTTTTAACAAAAGAAAAGATGGTCGGGATTTGATTAAAGAATTGGAAAACAAAAATTACAAAATTCATACTCAGCAAGAACCATTTGATCCCTCCAAAAAAAATGGCTATCTCCTAGCCGATGAAGGAATTCCGTCAAAAGTTGAAGGCAGAAAAGCTTATTTGCAAGAAGCTACACAATTGAGTTTGGATTATCTTGATGCCCAAAAGAAACCTTTTTTCTTGATGGTCGAGGGGTCTTATATTGATTGGGGTGGCCATGATAAAAATGCTGATTTGATGATACAAGAAGTTTTGGATTTTGACAAAACTATAGGTGTGGTTTTACAATACATCAAAAAACATCCCAATACTTTATTAGTTATTACTGCCGATCACGAAACAGGTGGGGTAAGTTTGGATAAATTTTACGAAAAAAATCCAGTCACAGGAAAAGAGGAAGAAGTTCCATCGAAAGTAGCAGTTAACTTTAGTTCGAATCAACACACCACAATTCTTGTTCCTGTTTTTGCAAAAGGAAAATCAGAAGAACTCTTTTCTGGCATTTACGAAAACAACGAGATTTATCACAAGATGATGCAAGCTCTAAACATCAACACTAATAAATTGAAAAAAAACTAAAACTATGTACAAAAAAAACAGGCTATTTTTTTTATCCTTTATCATCATTCACTTTGTTGCATTAGCACAATCAAAGAAAAACATCACGATTCATTCCCACAACGACTATGAACAAAACATCCCTTTTTGGAACGCCTTCAATAATGATTTAAATTCAATTGAAGTGGATGTTTTTCTCAAAGACGACATCTTATATGTTTGTCATGAACCTAACAAAATTAAAAAAGAAAGAACATTAGAAAGCCTTTACTTACTACCTTTAGAACAAGCAATTGATCTACAACTAGGGCATCTATACAACTTTCAATTACTTATCGACATAAAATCTGAGGCTAATACCACTCTAGACAAAATTGTCAAGTTGCTACAAAAACACCCTAAATTAATTCAAAATAAGAACATCACTTTTGTCATTTCTGGCAACCAACCTGAAGTAGAAAAATACAACAGTTATCCAGAATATATTAAGTTTGATTACCAAAAAGAGAATCAATTAACGGCAAAACAATGGGAAAAAGTAGCTTTGATAAGTAGTAATTTTAAAAAAACATCCGATTGGAGCGGAAAAGGCAAACTGCCAATTGAAGAATGTAATCTTGTACAAAATATTGTAAACAAAGCTCATAGTCATGGAAAACCATTTCGTTTTTGGGGAACTCCAGATTACAAAAGAGCTTGGAAAACCTTTATCGATTTAGGGGTAGACATTATAAATACAGATTTACCTTATGAATCTTCGAAATATATTCGATCCTTATCAGAAAGAGTTTTTCATAACACTCAAGTTTCAGAAATATATACCCCAACTTTTGCTTCGGATAAAAAAAATACCGAAGTAAAAAATGTTATTTTGCTAATTGGAGATGGTAATGGATTATCTCAAATCTCTTCTGCTGTTTTAGCCAATGGTGGAAAGCTAACTTTGACACAATTGCAATCCATTGGATTTATAAAAACACAATCATCTGATGACTTTACCACCGATTCTGCTGCTGGTGCTACTGCTTTCTCTACAGGTCAAAAAACCTATAATCGTGCGATTGGATTAGATGCTAATCAAAATTTCATTCCAAATATTACTGAATTTTTATCCAAAAAAGGCTTTAACACGGGCTGTATTACCACAGACGAAATAATTGGTGCAACACCTGCTGCTTTTTACGCACATCAAAAAGATAGAGGAATGGATAATGAGATAGCCGCTGATCTTTTAAAAAGCAACTTATCTTTATTTGTAGGTGGCGGCGGTAAATATTTTGATAAAAACGCTTTAGAAAAAGTATTTACATTACCACAAAAAGTAGATGATATTGCAAACGTCACAAGTCAACGCATTGGCTTCTTTCTCGCTGAAGGCGGCGTAAATGGAGTTATAAATGGTCGAGAGGACGTATTAGCAAAGGCAACAAAAAATGGTCTTGCATTTTTACAAAATAAAAATAAACCTTTCTTTATAATGGTCGAAGGAGCTCAAATAGATTCATATGGTCATCATAACAATGTGGGAGGGATTGTTTCAGAAGGTATTGATTTTGATAAAGCTATTACAGAAGCAATTAAATTTGCTGATGCTACAGCTAATACCTTAGTTATTATTACTGCAGATCATGAAACCTCTGGATTTAGTATTCCTGATGGGAATTTGAAAGACAAAGTAATTGAAGGTGATTTTACATCATTCGATCATACAGCAACCATGATTCCTGTTTTTGCATATGGACCACAATCACAACTCTTCACTGGTGTGTATGAAAACAACGAAATTTACAGCAAAATAATAAAAGCATTAGGAATAGATAAAACGAATTAAATAGATCCTTGTTTGCATTTCCAATAGTTGTGGTACAAAAAGTAAATTGCTTTTTGTACCACAATTTTTTAAGCAAATCTTCTATAATTTTTCCATTACTATTAAAAAATCAGAAAAGTAATGCTGCTTACCTATTGCTCTATGTTATTATAACAAACATGAAAGATTTTTAGAGTAATCCATTAATCTCGATAGAGCAGATAATTATTAGCTCATAAAATCTTCACGCATGGGACTAAAAACATCTACCAGAAGTCCTGCCTCTAAACAAACCACCCCATGAATGGCATGCGGCGGAATGTAAAAACTATCGCCAGCCTGTAACGTTTGGGTTTCTCCATCTATAGTTACCTCAAAAATTCCTTTGGCAATATACGTTACTTGGGTATGATAGTGCTCGTGTAGTACGCCTACCGCTCCTTTTTCAAATTGCACATTGACGAGCATTACTCGTTCGTCATAAGCCATAATCTGACGTTGAATCCCCTCTCCTACATTTTCCCATTCTTGCTCTTTGGCTAAAAGAAATTTAGCACTAGTTGTTGACTGCTTCATTTTATATTTCAGAATAAATTTATTTATGTGTTCTTGCTTTTCCATCGGCAGAAATCGCAAAAACTAGAACTACGAGTAAGCGTTTTGATATAGATTATTCTTCTGAATCATAAAGCACTCCAATCTTCATCAACAGCTACCATACGAACGGGTTCAAAACCAAAATTTCCTAAAACCACCCAGCCATTGTCTCTATTGAATTCGCATTTGTATTTTTTGGAAGTTCCTTTTGGATAACAAAACCAAACGATAGCATCACCGTTAATTTTTGGAAAACAGCTGTTATCACTGTTTCTATTTTTTATAATTGAGTGACAAGAGCCATAACAAAATCAATAGGAATCAAGCTTTTTCTCATCAGTAAAAATTGAAGTCTCGTTGGCCATTATAGTCATCTCTAACTCAAAAGAAATAGGAGCATTAAGAACTGAAATCGCTTTATGATTTTTAAAATTTAATTTTTTGAATAAAGGAGACATTTTAATGTATTTTATTTGATCAACATTAATGCATTGAGTAAAAACCGATTGTATTGCCTTCGGTATCAGAAGCTAACCCACAAAAACCATGTTCACCTATAGCAAACTTTGGCGCAACGACTTTGCCTCCAGCTGCTTCCACTCTATTCAATTCATTCGCGCAATCTGTACAAGCAAAATACACCAAAGTTCCCTCAGCACTTGGCTTCCTCGTTTCATCTTGCACAAGCGCTCCTGACGAATTTGGAGCACCTTCTACCCATGGAAAAGCGACCATTTGACCAGAAAAACCTTCAGGCATTGGCATTGGCATCATCACTTCTCCTAAAACAGTTTCATAAAATTTTCTAGCTTTATCCATATCGTCAACATAGATTTCGAACCAAGTTACTGCATTTACTGTTCTCATAATTTCAATTTGTTTACATTAATTTTTAATACATAATAAAAATACAAATTACTAAAAAACAGAAAGTTACAAAAAAAAAAAAAAAAAAAAACAATAATACAAAGTTATTTTTCACGCATTCGCTTAGGTCCATACCAAAGCCAAAAACCAGTTATGGTAAATACTAAAAGTGCTAGTCCCATTACAGTAGTATAAACCAATTTAAAGGCACCGTTACCAGTTTTAAAATAAGTATCCAAGTAAGAAGCATCATGAATATTTTCTACAAAATCAGCATTTCGCCGTTCTAAATGGAGTAATGCTCCAGTAGCTCCATCCAATTGAACGCCCCAATAGTCTTCTTCAAAAACAAACTTCACCATTCCTTTATCGGGACGAATGTCAATTCTATTCAATGCTAAAGAAACATCTTGAGCAACCTCTTTTTGCAAATAATAGCAGGCTTTTTGTTTTAAACTATCCATGGGAAGCCATTGCCTCAAATCGGTAGTAGTTCCTTTGTGAGAATCAGCCAATAATAAGCCACCGCTATTTTTTTTCCATCCTAAAAGCAATCCAGTAATGGATATAATGAAAAAGAAAATAAATAAAAAAGCGCCCGTGGTTCGGTGCACTTTTCTAAATACTCTCAATGTTTTAGCCTGACTTTTTCTTTTGTTACTTTCGCTCATGCATTTAACAATTAAACAGATAATAAACTACTTTAAAAATTTACTTGCTCTTTTTGATATAATTAGCTACCTCAACCATTGTGGCAACCCAAATATCTTTTTCTCTTTTTTTAAGATAGGCCAATACTTTTTGATGCTCTTCGGCAGAGACATTAAGTCCGTGTTCCCCTCCAACACCATGAAACAAAAGAACCGCAAACGAAGCTGCTTTTTCTGCAGCTTCTATTTGTGCAATCATTTGCACAGCGGTGGATTCGCTTTGCCCAAAACAATTGATATTGGCCAAATCAACTTGTTGTTTTTGCAACAACGCCGATTCCACTCCTCTCGCTGCCACAAAATCTTCTTTTAGCAAATCATAATAATAAACATCTCCTATTTTACGATCCCCGCACGGATAAGCAAAAGTGCGCTCTTTTTTGCCGTCGATGGCTTCTAAAAGTGTGTTGGTAACTTTGATCTCGTTGATCGCTCGAGCTACTGAAAATTTAGACAAATCGGCTTCGGGAGTGACGAAATCTCTTCCTGCAAAAGTCCCGTCACAAGGGTGATTTAATGTGTGATTACCCAGTTCATGCCCTTTTTTAGCAGCCGCACGCCATTCGCTCAAACGTTTTGACACTACTGGCGATGATCCAACTAAATAAAAAGTTCCTTTAAACTTGAAAGCATCCAACGCTGGAATCACCTTATCTAAATGTACATTCAAGGCATCATCATAAGTTAACACAACCGCACACTTTTTACCATTCCATTGTCTTGATGTTGTTTGGGCCACCCCCCCTAAAGGTAGTACTAGAATACAACCCAATACCACTATTCTATAAAAATTCATAATGCTATTTTTTTGAATAATAATTAGTTTCAACCAAGAAACTTGTTGAGTAAATGTATTCAAAATTCTTTTATTCAAAGAGAAAAAAGTCAATATAGAAGACGTAAACACTAAAAAAAATGACACCCTTTCGAATGTCATTTTTAAGTCTTAGTAATATATTATCAGTCAATCATTTAGTCAATCCTGCATTTTTCAAATACGGTTCAATCTTCATATCGTGACCGATGAATTCTTTGAAAGCTTTATTCAAATCTACACTATTCCCTACAGACAAGATGTATTTCACAAAACGATCACAATTTTTTCGGGTCATTCCACCATTAGCTTCAAACCAATCGTAAGCATTATAATCTAAGGTTTTAGACCAAGTGTAAGCGTAATATCCTGCAGAGTAACCGCCTCCCCAAATGTGAGCAAAGTAAGGAGAATGATAACGAGTAGGTACTTCATTCA
This sequence comes from Flavobacterium polysaccharolyticum, assembly GCF_038739875.1. Taxonomy (NCBI): domain Bacteria; kingdom Pseudomonadati; phylum Bacteroidota; class Flavobacteriia; order Flavobacteriales; family Flavobacteriaceae; genus Flavobacterium; species Flavobacterium polysaccharolyticum. The sequence goes on along the minus strand of NZ_JBCGDP010000021.1, from coordinate 35,495 downwards.
CTAACAAACCATATTTTTGCAAAGCCTCTTTTTCAAAATCTAAAGTAGGTTTAAAATCCGACTCTTTTTCTACACTATGCCAAGCCATATCTAGTGTTGCGGCAGCCAACAATTCGGTTACTACATAGCCTTTGTTGAAGGTATCCGCTTTTTTAATTTTATCAATCAACTCTTGTGGAATAGCTTGTTTGGTTTGATAATGTACTGCGTAATTTTTCAAAACCGTTGGATCTAAAGCAGCATGTTCGTTGATTTGCGACGGAAACTCTACATAATCTCTCGGTACAGCCGTTCCAGAAAGTGTTACATATTTTTGGTTCGCAAACAATCCATGTAAGGTGTGTCCAAACTCGTGAAATAATGTCGTTACATCATCAAAACTAATTAAAGATGGATTACCATTAACTGGTTTTGCAAAATTGTACACATTGACAATGACTGGTTTTTGGTTTAAATAATGCGATTGATTCACCAAATTACTCATCCAAGCGCCTCCATTTTTATTGTCTCTCGCATAAAAATCCAAATAATAAATCGCGATTGAAGTCCCTTTATCATTGAAAACTTCATACACTTTTACATCAGGATTGTACACGGGTAAATCATTTCTTTCTTTGAAAGTAAGCCCGTACATTTGTTTTGCTGCAAAAAAGACTCCTTTTTCTAGCACCGATCCGATTTCAAAATACGGTTTGATTTGACTTTCGTCCAAATCGTACTTGGCTTTACGCACTTGCTCAGAATAGAAATCCCAATCCCAAGGCTCTAATTTAAAACCTCCATTTTGCGCATCAATTAAGGCTTGAATGTCTTTGGCTTCTTCATTGGCTTTGGCTACTGCTGGTTTTGCGATTTTGGCTAACAAATCCATTGCAGGTGCTGGAGTTTGTGCCATTTGATCTTGTAATTTCCACTCAGCAAAACTCTTTTTACCCATCAATTTGGCTTTTTGCAGACGCAATTTGGCCATTTTTTCAAGGGTTTCGCGAGTATCTCCTTCATCTCCTTTTTCGGCACGATACCAAGAAGCTTTAAAAACTTTCTCTCTAGACGCACGATTGGTCAAACTCATCAAAACAGGTTGTTGTGTGGTATTGATAATCGCTATCATATATTTCCCATCTTGTCCTGCTGCGGTAGCATTGGCTTTGGCAGCTGCAATTTCATCAGGAGTTAAACCTGCCAAATCCGAGGCCGAATCAAAAAACACGGCAGCATTTTTACGAGCAGTTAATAATTTATTGCTGTATAAAGTACTCAATGTAGCCAACTCTTCGTTGATTTTTTTCATTTTTTCTTTATCGGCTTCTGAAAGATTAGCTCCTGCTAATTCGAATTGTTGCAAGTAGTATTCGGTTAGTTTTTTATCTTCTCCCTTTAAGCTCGACAATGGAATGCTTTTGATGCGGTTATACAATTTACTGTTCAAGTAAATTTTGTCGTTATGCGCCGAAAAAATTGGTGCGTATTCTGCTTCAATCGCCTGAAGTGTTGGATTGGTGTTCGACCCCGAAAGATTATAAAAAACTCCAGTTGCTCTACCTAAATCTACGCCACAAGTTTCTAGCGCTAAAACGGTATTCTCGAATGTCGGTTTTGCCGTATTATTCGTGATTTTCTCGATTTCTTCGTCGTGTACTTTTAAACCATAGTCAAAAGCGGGTTTAAAATGTTCGTCTTTAATTTTATCAAAAGGTGGCGTTTGGTACTGTAAAGTACTGCGTTGCAAAAGAGGATTGTTCATAGGAGCAGTAGTATTTTGGGCATTCACGTTCTCTACTAGCAGCGTACTGAACAACAAAAGACAGCCCGTACTAGCTATTTTTGAAAAAGAATTCATATTGAAAAATTTACAAATTATTAGGTTTTAAAAGTACTAAAAAAAACAGTATTGCAGACAAAAGTTCCTTTTATTAAGAAAACAACAACAGCAATTAAGATGTTGAATAAAAACAACTGAATAGCAATAAAACAACCAGAATTTAGAGCGAAAACATTACTTTTGATACTACCTAAAAATGAATACATTATGGCTTCTATTTACGACACTTCAGACAACACTCAGTTAATCAATAGGATTCAGAAATTAAACGCCTCCTCTACTCCGCTCTGGGGCAAGATGAGCGTGGACCAAATGTGTGAACACTGTATTGCTGCTATAAATGTAGCTTTTGGAAAACAAGATTTAACAATTAGTTTTCCTATGCGTTTGTTGGGACGGTTATTGAAAAATAAAGCTTTTAACAGTGACTTTGGAAAAAATAGTCCGACGGCAAAAGAATTCCGTATCACTGCCCATTCAGATTTTGAAAAAAGCCAAGCACAACTTATAGCTTGTGTTCAAGAATTTGCCAAAGGAACTTCGGTAATTACGGTCATGCATCATCCGTTTTGGGGAAAGATGAGTTATGAAGATTGGGACAAATTGATGTACAGACACTTGGACCATCATTTAAGACAATTTGGGGTTTAAACGAAAAGTGTATTGATTTGCAGGGATTGTGTGAGGGATAGTAGCGGCATCCTCTTGGGGCGGGGTTCGACCCAAGAGATATAGCGGATAGCCCGACCCCGAGGAGCAGGGAGTTTTGGTGGAGCAAAGTCGTGTGCCTCGGGGTCACGCCCAAATAACTATAAGGATGTATCACTTGATTCGTGTCCTATCATTTAATTTGTACCTTTGCGCGATATAAAATACTACAATGAGAATTGATATTATTACCGTTTTACCTGAATTATTGAGAAGTCCTTTTGAGGCTTCGATTATGAAACGTGCTATCGACAAGGGGTTGGTGGAGGTGCATTTTCACAACTTGAGAGACTACACGACCAACAAACAAAAAAGTGTAGACGATTATCCTTTTGGCGGAGGCGCGGGTATGGTGATGACAGTACAACCTATTGATGCTTGTATCACGCATTTGAAGAGCGAGAGAACCTACGACGAGATTATTTATATGTCACCCGACGGAGATACGCTGAACCAAAAAATGGCCAATACGATGTCGATGTATGAAAACATTATCATTTTGTGTGGGCATTATAAAGGTGTCGATCAGCGAGTGAGAGACCATTTTATTACCAAAGAAATTTCTATTGGCGATTATGTTTTGTCTGGAGGCGAATTGGGCGCTTTGGTTTTGTGCGATGCCTTGATTCGATTGATTCCAGGGGTTTTGAGTGACGAAACCTCAGCTTTGACCGATAGTTTTCAAGACGGATTATTGTCGGGTCCAATTTATACGAGACCTGCCGATTACAAAGGCTGGAAAGTTCCTGATGTTTTGTTGAGTGGGCATTTTGCAAAAATTGACAAATGGAGAGAAGACATGGCTTATGAACACACCAAAAATAGGAGACCAGATTTGCTGGAGGAATAAAACTCTAATAATCAACATTTAAATCCCAAATCCCAAAAATAAAAATCAATTTTATTTACCCATAAAAAAAATTGGAATTTGGATTTTAAATATTCTTTTTTTGTTTACATTTGCACCCACATTAGACCAACCTCTGGCGAGAACCGTGAATGTTGCTCTATTTTAAACCATAATTAAACATTTATCATGGCAGATTTATTGAAATTCGTTCAAGACGAGTTTGTTACAAGAAAAGATTTCCCTGAATTCGGAGCTGGAGACACTATCACAGTGTACTACGAAATTAAAGAGGGTGAAAAAACAAGAACTCAGTTTTTTAAAGGAGTAGTGATTCAAAGAAGAGGATCAGGAAACACTGAAACTTTTACTATTCGTAAAATGTCAGGAGCTATTGGAGTTGAGCGTATCTTCCCAGTTAACTTACCTGCTTTACAAAAAGTTGAAATCAACAAAAAAGGTGCAGTTCGTAGAGCTAGAATTTTCTACTTTAGAGAACTTACTGGTAAGAAAGCAAAAATCAAAGACAAAAGAAGATAATCTTTTTTCTTTCAAATATAAAAGTCCCGACCTGTCGGGACTTTTTTTTTGGTAGTATATCGCCAAAATTTTTATCATTTTAAAGATTTACCCCCTTTAAAAATAACGATTTCGTAATATCACAAGAAGTCTAAGAATTATGATTTTTTTATAGCAAAATCAAGGAGTATTTACATCCGATTTCCATATATTTGTCCGCCTTATTTTTTTGCACTTTTCGCAAAGTAAGACACACATCCAAGTGATTTCGATTAAAAAAATAGAAAAATGACACAAAAATCAAAAATTTTTTACACCCTTACAGATGAAGCGCCATTGTTGGCTACTTACTCTTTTTTACCAATTGTTCAAGCATTTACTGCCACATCGGATATAGAAATTGAAACAAGAGATATTTCGCTGGCTGGAAGAATTTTAGCCAATTTTCCAGAATTTTTAAAAGAAGATCAAAAGACGAGTGATGCCTTATTAGAATTAGGAAAACTAGCTACTACTCCAGAGGCTAACATTATTAAATTACCAAACGTTTCTGCATCTGTACCGCAATTGAAAGCGGCTATTGCAGAACTTCAAGCACACGGTTATGCCGTACCTGATTTTCCAGAAGACCCACAAACAGAAGAAGAAAAAAACAATAAAGCTAAATACGCAAAAGTATTAGGCTCTGCTGTGAATCCTGTTTTACGTGAAGGGAACTCTGATCGTAGAGCTCCAAAAGCTGTAAAAAATTACGCTAAAGCCAATCCACATTCTATGGGAGCTTGGTCTTCTGAATCTAAAACACACGTTGCCTCTATGGAACAAGGTGATTTTTACGGAAGTGAGCAATCGGTTACTGTTAGCCAAGAAACTGATGTAAAAATTGAATTCGTAGGAACAGACGGAACCACAACAGTTCTTAAAGCAAGTACTCCTTTGAAAGCAGGTGAAATCATCGACAGTTCTGTAATGAATATTGCTGCTTTAAAAAGTTTTGTAACCAAAACAATAGAAGAAGCAAAAGCACAAAATATTTTATTATCTGTTCACCTAAAAGCTACGATGATGAAGGTCTCTGACCCTATCATTTTTGGAGCTATCGTTGAAGTATATTTTGCCACTGTTTTTGAAAAATATGCAACGTTATTCAATGAATTAAATATTGATACTCGTAACGGTTTAGGTGACGTTTACGCAAAAATAGCTGGACATCCACAACAAGCGGAAGTAGAAGCAGCTATTGATGCAGCAATTGCTAATGGACCTGCTTTGGCCATGGTGAATTCGGACAAAGGAATCACCAACCTTCACGTACCATCTGATGTAATTGTAGACGCTTCTATGCCTGCAATGATTCGTACTTCTGGACAAATGTGGAATAAAGAAGGAAAGCCACAAGATACTGTAGCCATCATTCCAGACCGTTGTTATGCTGGTGTATATACTGCAACTATTGATTTTTGTAAAAAACACGGTGCTTTTGTGCCCACTACTATGGGAAGCGTACCTAACGTAGGTCTTATGGCTCAAAAAGCAGAAGAATATGGTTCACACGATAAAACCTTCCAGATTCAAGGAGAAGGAGTGGTTCGCGTGGTAAATACAGAAGGTACCGTATTGATGGAACAAAAAGTGGCTAAAAATGATATTTTCAGAATGTGTCAAGCCAAAGATGCTCCAATTCAAGACTGGGTAAAACTAGCCGTAAACAGAGCACGTTTATCAGCTACTCCAGCGGTTTTCTGGTTGGACAACAACAGAGCACACGATAGAGAATTGATTGTAAAAGTTGAAAAATATCTAAAAGACCACGATACAACAGGATTAGACATTCGTATTTTAAACCCTATCGAAGCGACTAATTTCACCTTAGAGCGCATCATCAAAGGCTTAGATACCATTTCAGTAACCGGAAATGTACTACGTGATTACTTAACCGATTTATTCCCAATCTTAGAAGTAGGAACTTCGGCCAAAATGCTTTCTATCGTTCCATTGATGAATGGTGGTGGTTTATTTGAAACTGGTGCAGGAGGTTCTGCTCCAAAACACGTAGAGCAATTTATTGAAGAAGGCTACTTACGTTGGGATTCCCTTGGTGAATTCTTGGCTTTGGGCGCTTCATTAGAACATTTAGGACAAACCTTAAACAATTCAAAAGCGATTGTTTTAGCAGAAGCCTTGGATGTGGCTACTGAAAAATTCTTAGCAAATGACAAATCTCCTTCTAGAAAAGTAGGCGGAATTGACAATAGAGGCTCTCATTTCTACTTAGCGATGTACTGGGCCGAAGCATTAGCCAATCAAGATAAAGACGCTGATTTAAAAGCAATTTTCTCACCTATTACAGCTGAATTTATTGCTAACGAAGCACAAATCAACAGCGAACTAATTGGTGCTCAAGGAAAACCTCAAACTATCGGCGGATACTACCAACCGAATCCAGAGTTGACGAGCAAAGCAATGCGTCCAAGTACCACTTTCAATACGATCTTGGCAAAAATTGCATAGTTTTAAAAATAAGCATACTAATAAAAAGACAACTGGAAACGGTTGTCTTTTTATTTGAAATTGATGCTTTTATAAATCTGATATTTTTGTTTAAATATAGATCATAGTTATACATTTTTACTTCTTGAGTAAGATTAAAAATCTATAAGCAATATTAAAAATTATACTCTGCCTCCACCGTTTGCAATGATTTGTTGTCCGTTTATCCAAGCTCCTTCAGTACTTACAAGGAACGCTACAACACCAGCAATATCTTCTGGTTCTCCCATTCTTCCTAAATTCATTCCTTGGGCAATGCGTTCCATTTCTTCTTTAGAAACTTCTTTTTCCATCAAAGGTGTTCTGGTTGGTCCAGGAAAAACACTGTTGACGGATATTTGTCGATGTCCAAGTTCTTGTGCTAAAATTTCAGTAATCACTTTTCCTGCGGCTTTACTTGGAGCATAAATTCCTAGACCTGCTGCTGGATAAAGAGAACTCGATGAAGAAATTTGAATAATACGTCCTCCGTATCGAACCTTTTTGGCTGCTTGTTGCAACACAAAATAAGTTCCTTTGTAATTTACAGCATTAATGCGGTCGAAGTCCGCTTCGGTAACATCAGCAATCGGGATTCCCATTTTTGCGATTCCTGCGTTTGCAACTACAATGTCGATACCTCCATATTCTTGAATTACAGCATCAAAAAGATTAACAATTTCTGAGACTACACCAACATTTGCTTCAAAAGCTACTGCAATTCCACCAAACATCCTAATTTCATTCACTACTTCATCGGCTAGTTTAGAATCTCCAATATAATTTACAGCTATAGCAATTCCATCTTTCGCCAACCGAATGGCAATTGCACGACCGATACCTGTTGCAGCACCTGTTACCAATGCTATTTTTTTTATTGAGGTTGTCATAATTTGTTAGTTGAATAATTGATTTATTGTAAACTTGGATAATCGGTATAACCTCTTTCATTACCTCCATAAAATGTAGTACGGTCGGCTTCATTGAGTTCAGCGTTAAGTTCAAAACGTTTTACCAAATCTGGATTAGCGATGAATGGAACACCAAAAGAAATAAGTTTTGCAATTCCTTTTTCTAATTCTTGTTCAGCAGTTTCACGAGTATAGCCTGCATTAGCAATTACAGTATGTTTTGTTAATGTTCCGAAAGTTCCCATTACATCTTTTGCATACTGCTCAAAGCCTTCTTCAGGAAGAAACAAAGGATTCATTATGTGAATGTATGCCAAAGGCAAATTGTTCAGTTCTTTTATTAAGTAAGAATAGGTTGCAACTGGATCACTTTCGATAATACTGTTATATGGAATACTTGGTGATAATTTAATACCTGTTTTTCCTTCACCAATAGTGGCTGTTATTACTTGCATTACTTCCAGAATAAAACGACTGCGATTTTCGATGCTTCCACCATATTTATCAGTACGTAAATTGGAACTTTCTGCTAAAAATTGGTTGGGTAAATATCCTGTTGCAGCGTGCAATTCTACGCCATCAAAACCAGCTTTGATAGCATTGATAGCGGCTTGTTTGTAGTCTTGAATAACTTGTTTTACTTCAACTATTTCTAATGCTCTTGGGATTTCATAATCTACAAGTCCTTGCGACGAAAAGTGTTGTTGTCCTGTAATAGCAATTGCCGATGGAGCAACAGGCAATACACCATTTTTATCTACCGAATGCGCCACACGACCTGTATGCCAAAGTTGGGCGAAAATTTTACCTCCTTTTTCGTGAACGGCATTGGTCACTTTTTTCCAGCCTGCTATTTGCTCTTCGGTGTAAATACCGAGTGTAAAAGGGCTTCCCAATGCTTGTTCAGAAATATTGATTCCTTCAGTAATTATCAATCCAGCAGTTGCTCTTTGGGTGTAATATAAAGTAGTCAAATCATTTGCGATTCCTTTTCCTTCGCCACGAGCACGTGTCATAGGAGCCATAACTATACTGTTTTTTAGGATTAAGTTTCCTATTTTATTCGCTTGTAATAATTTCATTTTTTTTATTTATTTATTATTAATTTGGCCATATTTTCCCGCATAAAAATCACGATACGCAACACATATTTCATCTAGTGAGTTCATCACAAACGGACCTTCTGATACAATAGGTTCAGTATATTCTTCACCACCGAATAGTACAACATCGATAGCTACTTCTGATATATTTTTTATTTCGATTTCTCCTGCTTTCCTTCCAAATTCTACAAACTCTCCAGCCTGAAATTCAGCATCATTGAGTATAGCATTTTGTGCAGTCAAAAAAGCGGCTACCTCAATTTTATCCTTCAAATTGATAGAAAATTGCTTTCCATTTTCTAAATGAATATGATATAAAAACTGCTCAGAATAATTTGGAATCTTAGAACTCAATCCTTCATAATTACCTACAATTACTTTTATCCAACCAGCGTTGTCTTGCAATATTTTTTTAGGTACTTGATCTGCTTGAATGGCGATATGGGCTGGACTCTCTGCTTTGTTTTTGGCAGGCAGATTGATCCAAAACTGAAAGCCTTGAATCATTTTACTATTCGTTTGAGAATCATAATTAAAATTTTCGTCGTGTACGATTCCATTTCCGGCTTTCATCCATTGCATACCGCCAGAATATATTTTTCCTGTATGTCCTGCACTGTCAAAATGTTCTACTTCGCCCTGAAGAATATAGGTTAGTGTAGCAATACCTCGATGCGGATGTGCACCCATACCGTTTGTATTGATGACTTCTTTGATAATAGGGGCTACGTAATCAAGAAACACAAAAGGACCTACTTTTTTTGCATAGCGATTGGGTAGCATTCGATTGATAATCAAAGGACCAAGGTCTGTTTTATTTCCTTTTGTAGAGAAACTGGTTTCCTTTTTCATTGTTATATAATTTGTTTTTTATCAAGCTTGTTTGAATATCCATTGCTAACTTCGGTTGCCTTTTAGCTGTTGATTTTAACAGAAGTAAACTTTTGTTAGCAAAGATTTAATTACTTAAATTTTATCTTGGTAGTAATAGGATATTCCTAGAATTACTAAAAAAATAATAGGTGCAGCTGCCACAGCTATTGGGTCACCACTGGCAGTATGGGCAATAAAGGCTGAAACAAAGGTCAATGCAAATCCAAAATAAGCGAATGATTTAATTTTATTAGGAACCATTGGGAGGATTAATGCTAAAGCTCCTAAAACTTTGAGAACTCCAAGTTCTATTCTGAAATAATCAGGAAAACCTAAATGCACGAATGCTGCTTTCATATCTGGATTTGAAAAATATCCATAAGCACTAAATACCATCATAGCACTAATAATTCCAGTTGTTGTCCAATAAATAATTTTGTTCTTGTTCATTTTTTCTAATTTTTAAGGGTTGATTTTATATATTTTAATACTGTAAAATTGCAATAGTAATGTCTCTTAAAACGATGCGATATGATAAAAAAAACCATTGATAAATGTCAATGGTTTTTAAAGTAGGTTTAGTTCTAATAGGAATTATTATTCTGCAAAACTTCCTCCACTCATAGCTTTCATGAAAGCTTGTGGATTCCAGTACTCACGGTAGTTAACTATAAGTCCATCTCGGAAGGTTACAAAAGTAGCATAACTCATTTCATAGGGATTACCATTACTAATGACAACACCTGAAGCACTCCATTCTGCAATAGCAATATTGGCATCATCTGTTGGGTAAATTTTCAAAGTAGGAATAGATTTTACATCAATGTAACTTGGATAATCTTTCAAATAAGCATACAATGCTTCGCGACCTTCAAATCGAGATGGGGTTCCTTCTGGAGCAAATGGAAATTCAGCTATTACATCATCTGCACAAAGTTCTGACCAAGCTTTCATATCTTTTGCTAAAAATGTATCTAAACTGTTGCGGAGAAGTTCCGTTGCTGGTGTGTTTTTTAAATTTTTCATTTTTGATTAAATTTTTAATGTTCTAATTAATTATAATTTGATAAGACAAAATTGCATCAGAACCACTCCTAATATTAATGACATTTGATAAAAAAAACCGTTGACAAATGTCAACGGTTTTAGTCCCATTATTTTTTATCAAAACTACCACCAGCCATTGCTTTTTGGAAAGCTTGTAGATTCCAATATTCACGGTAGTTTATAATAAGACCATACCAAAAGAATACATTATATATGATTTATTTAAAACTTTTACTAAATAGGAGATTAAAAAGTTATTTATCCTTAAGCGACGAATGTACTGCCTTTTTAAAATAAGGCGAGTCATTCCAACTTATTTTTTTATAGTTGGCTGTTTGTTTCAATTTTTGTGGAAGACAATCCCAAATTATTTCCCTTATTTTTTCGAGTAAAACATTTTTAGCAAATGTGTCCGAAACTACTAAACTAATTTCTCTTACTGGTTTGGGGTCTTCAAAAGATTTATAGCAATTATTTGGTTCATCATTAATTATAGATAACTCAGGAAGAATTGCAAAACCCAAATCGGCTCGAACTAAATTTTTTAAAGTTTCAATCGAGTTGATGTTGTAGAAGAATTTTTGTTGCGCTTTATCTGCGTTCGTCAAATTACAAATATCCAGCAATTGCGCATTAAAACAGTATTCGTCTTGGAGCAATAATAAATCGGCTTTGTTACTTTCAGAAAGTTTGAAAAGAATGTCAGCATTTGAACCATACGATTTATTGATAAATGCTACAAATGGTTCATAAAAAACAGGAAATTCTAATAATGAAGTACTTCCTGTTGGTGTTGCCATTATTGCCATGTCTATACTTCCTTCTTCTAAATTTTTCATTAAACCGCCTGTGGAGTCTTCTTTAATTGTAAAAATTACCTTGGGCAGTTTAGTCCTTAAATCTTTAATTAATAAAGGTATTAAGTAAGGAGAAAGCGTTGAAATGACACCCAATTTTATTTCTCCTTCTAGTATATTTTTTTCATCAATTACAAAATCCCTAATCGAATCTATTTCTTTCAATACTTTTTTAGCTTTTGAAATAATGGAAACTCCTAAAAGAGTCGGTTTGAGTGGCACTGTAGATCGGTCAAATATTTTAATTCCTATCTCCTCTTCCAAACTTTTTAGCTGTAATGTTAAACCTGGTTGTGATACAAAACAGGCTTCAGCAGCTCTAGCAAAATGTCTTTCTTTATCTAAGGCGATAATATATTTTAATTGTTGTAAAGTCATAATTATATTTTTTATTTATGATATATAAAAATTATTAATTTGATTTATAATTACAAACATAACACCTTTGTACCGTTAAATGACTTAAAATAATATAAAAATGAAATTTACAAGACAAGCAAATGCCAACTGGCAAGGAACAGGAATGGAAGGAAAAGGAACTATCTCTACCCAAAGTACTACTTTAGACAAAGCGCAATTATCCTTTAAAACCAGATTTGAAGAAGGTGTGGGAACCAATCCTGAAGAACTTATTGCAGCCGCACATTCAGGATGTTTTAGTATGAAATTAAGCTTTGTACTTACAGAAATAGGTTTTATAGCTACGAGCATTGATACTATTGCAAAAGTAACTTTTGAAGATGGAAAAATAACACTAATTCATTTAGATCTAAAAGCAAAAATTGATGGAATAAGTGAAGTACAATTTCAGGAAGCAGCTTTAAATGCAAAAGAAAACTGCCCAATTTCACAGTTGTTAAATACTGAAATTACTTTGGCAGCAGCGCTTCTATAAATTAAATTTTCAATTAATTTAACAGCCACAGAAGATTTTTTTTTGTGGCTGTCTTACTTTAAATAGCATTATTTCTTATCAAAACTACCGCCAGTCATTGCTTTTTGGAAAGCTTGTGGATTCCAATATTCACGGTAGTTTATAATAAGTCCGTTGCGGAAAGTTACAAAAGTAGCATACTTCATTTCATACGGATTGCCATTACCTATTACCACTCCAGATGCACTCCATTCTGCTATGGCAACATTTTCGTCATCAGTAGGATAAATTTTCAAAGTGGGAAGCGATTTTACATCAATGTAATTGGGGTAATTTTTCAGGTATTCATAAATAGCCTCACGTCCTTCAAATTTTGCTTGCATACCTTCTGGTGCAAAAGGAAATTCACACACTACATCTTTATCGCAAAGTTCTGACCAGGCTTTCATATCTTTAGAAAGAAAGGTGTTTAAGCTGTTGCGGAGTAATTCTGTCGCCGGAATTTTTTTTGTTGTTTTTGCTTTTTTTGTTTGAGCCGATACGGTTGCTCCGAATGCTACTAATATGGCTAATGCTATTGTTTTTAAGTTTTTCATTTTTGAATCAATTTTAATGTTGTTTTTTTATCGTTTTGATAAATCAAAGTTGCATCGTAAGCAAGTCTTAAAAAGATGCGATTTGATATAAAAAACCGTTAACATTTGTCAACGGTTTTAAATTTTAAAAAGGTGTTTTGACTTATACATTCACTACAATTTTCCCAAATTGTTGGTTGGATTCTAAATAATTGTGTGAAGCAACGATGTCATCAATATTAAAAACTTTATCGATAACTGGTTTTAATTTTCCTTCTGCTAATCCTTTGTCAATAAAAGTGATGGCTTGTACTAAAACTTCCATATTACCCATTACTTCAATAGCAGAATATCCTCTTATAGTTGGTGTTTTCATCAAGACATCAAATGCTGGAAAACTAGCAGGTTCGTGACTTAATGCGCCGTAAACAAATACTTTTCCGTTTTCGGCAACTGCGCTTAATAGATTACTGAATTTTGCTCCAACAACAGGGTCTAAAATTATATGCGCCCCTACATTTTCTGTGATTTTTAAAACTTCGGCTGCAATATCTTGTTCAGATGCTACAATTACGTGAGCCGCACCTGCTTTTAATAAAGCCTCTTTTTTCTTTTGTGAAGTAGTCAAAGCAATAGCAATTCCTCCAACGTAGTTTGTCATCTGAATGGCTGCCAATCCTGCACTGCTAGAAGCTGCGTTAATTACTACAAATTGCCCCGCTTTTAATTGACCTGAATGTACCACCATTCCAAACATTGTCAAATAACTTGTCCAAACAGATGCAGCTTCGTCAAAAGACAAATTAGAAGGATATTTATGTATGGCATAGGCTGGCATATTGATATATTCGCCATAAGACGCATAGTTGTGTAAAGAAAAACCAGGAACAACATTTACTAAATCCCCAACGGCAATATTTGCAACTTCAGATCCAACAGCTTCAACAATTCCAGCGGCTTCATAACCAATTTGAGCTGGAAAAATAGGATTTTCGATATACATTCCTTGACGATACATTGCATCAGCTCTGTTAACACCTATCGACTTAACCTGAATACGTACTTCTTGTGCTGCCGGAAAAGCCACTTCAACTTGTTCAACTTTTAATACTTCTGGAGCTCCAGCTTCGTGAAAAATAACTGTTTTTGATGTTTTTGATAAATTACTCATTGTTTTATTTTTTTAGATTTTAATAATTTTTGATAAGGCAAAGTTGCATCAAAGGCAAGCCTTGCAACAATGAGATATGATAAAAAAAACCGTTGACAAATGTCAACGGTTTCAATAAATAAAACTAAAATGGAGCTTATTTAGTTGCTTGTTTCTATTTGAGCTTGACACTTTTGTTGTAATTGTTTATAATCAAATGAGCCTTAGAGAAAGATAAAACGAGCCTTACAGCAAAGACATTTGAAAATATAAATTCTATTTTTGCAGGCGTATCATACAACAATACAATTATGAACGTGCAACAAGACGATAAATTAAAGACCTTAGGCTATTCAGGGATATTCTTGTCTTGCTATAGTGATTATAGCGAAAAATGTATTCACGCTACGCCCGAACACGTTTTGGTTTATTTGTATTCTGGCGAACAAGTGATTGAAGACAGAAACAAAAAAATAAAATTACAGGCAGGAGATTGTGCGTTTATTAGAAGAGATCATCGCTTGAAAATGTACAAAAACAGTAAAGGCGAAGATTTATATAAAGGCATTTCGTTGACATTCAAGCGTAGTGTATTGCGAGATTTTTACAGGAAAATGAATAAATCTGAAATCCCTACGGCTGTAAAAATTTCCGATAATACGGTATTCAAGTTAGCCCAAAGTCCTGCGATAGAAAGTTTATTTCAATCGCTTACGCCTTATTTTGACAGTAATATAAAACCTACCGAAGGTGTTGTTCATTTGAAATTACTAGAAGGAATTTACGCTTTACTAAACAGTAACGAAGAACTTTACCCTATACTTTTTGACTTTGCTGAACCTTGGAAAATTGACCTTTTGGATTTTCTAAACAGTAATTATGCAGAAGAACTTTCGATGGAACAAATTGCCTCTTTTACAGGAAGAAGTTTGGCCACTTTCAAGAGAGATTTCAAAAAAATAAGCAGTCTCACACCACAAAAATGGTTGATAAAAAAACGTTTGGAAATGGCTTATATCAAGCTGAAAGAAGAAAATAAAAAAGTGCAAGATGTTTATATAGAAGTTGGTTTTAAAAACCCTTCTCATTTTTCAACTGCTTTCAAAAAACAATACGGAATTCCGCCCACCGAAATCTAAAATTGAGCTTTATAGAAAAGTAATTTGAGCCTGATGGAAAAGTCAGTCCGAGGCTTTCTCTTTAACTTTGTAATGATAATTCGACTTTTAAAAAACTGAAGCAAAATGGATAGAAAGAAATTTATAACAAACGGAATTATAGGTCTAGGGGCCATTGTTGCTTTGCCATTTGCATTATCGGCTTGCACAAAAGATGATAATGATGTTTCAACTACTAGCCCAACAAACGGAAGCGGAAACAATACAGATAATTGTGATGTTTCACCAACAGAAACCATTGGTCCATTTCCTATAAAAACACCAGCACAACTTGCACAGGCAAACATTATTGGCAATAGAACAGGAGTACCTTTACTAATGAATATTACCATTAATGACCAAAGCAATGGTTGTAAACCACTTGCAAATGTTTTTGTAGATGTTTGGCAATGCGACAAAGACGGAAACTATTCGCAATACGGAGGTAATTTTTTGCAAAACACTAACTATACCAATCAAAATTTTCTTCGAGGAAGACAGACTACTAATGCCAACGGACAAGTTTCATTTATTAGTATTTTTCCGGGTTGGTATCCTGGACGAGCACCGCATATTCATGTAGAAGTACTAACAGCCAATGGTGTTTCGCTTTTGGTTACTCAAATTGCATTTACCGAATCTGTTTACTCTCAAGTTTATGCCACTAGCGGATATAATGGTACTCCAGATAGAACAAACACACAGGACAGCATATTTTCAAATAGTTTAAACTACAACATGGCAGATGCTATAATAGGTAATACATCTGACGGTTTTACACTGTCAAAAACAATTACTGTGGCATAATTCATTTTCAAATATTGTATTAAAGTAGTAGTCTCATTATATTAAAAAATCGAAACAATGAAAACAATAACAATATTCGAGCGGTTACAAAACGGAGAAACAATATTGTCAAACGACCCCAAAGCTTATAAATTAATAGAAGCTTCTTTTGATACCAAAAAAATATTGGTTGAGATGAATAACGCATCCAATCCGAATGTTAGCGGTAAACAAAAGAGAGACTACTCAAACAGAATAATCTCTCTTTTAAAATTTGACTAAAAAATTAATCCCAAAATAAATCTTCGGCGACTTGGTCTTCTGAAAATAACCAAACTTGAACAATTTTACCATCAACAACTTCATACAAATCGTTTCCGTTCATTTCAACAGACTTTTCGCCATTTTTTGCACTAAATCGAACAGGACAAGAAACGAAATTACCATTAACCATCATTGCACCAGCAGGTTTAATAGCTAATGAACCTTGAGTTGCACCCATCATATCGCCAAGCATTTTGCCGATGGCTTCAAGTCCTGTTTGAGTTCCTGAAAATTTATTGTTTCCTGGTTGGTGCCATTTGGCATTTGGACTGAAATACGAAAACGCTGTGGGTACATCACCTTTTGAAAGGGCTATCGAGTATGCCTCTACTACTTCTTTTGCTGTCATTTTATTTGTTTTTAAATTGTTTGTTTTCTTTGAATTATTCGGTGTTTGTGCTTGAGAAATTGTTGCACTCAATACTAAGGTTAATGCGAATACTATTATTTTTTTCATTTTTCTATATTGTTTTAATTATTTAAAAAATACACTTTATTCTGTTTTGCCCATTGAGCTAACGATGTCATCTTAACAGGTAGTTTTTCTAAGACTTCTTTCATATTAGGATTGAATTTTGGCGGAAACGCTGTTGAATTTTGAAGCCCTTCATAGTAAGAAGCCACACCCGCTGCACCTTCTTCACCAACCCAGGGTTTTAAAATATCACCAAATTCTTTGGCTGGCTGTGTATAATAAACGATTTTTTCATCTACACCTTTAGAAAATTGTTCTGCCAAATCATTTCCATTTAAATTTTCTAATCCACTGATTTGGAAGGAATCGGCTTTTAAATTTTCGTTATAAATAGCTTCTACAACAAAAGCACTGACATCTCTTGAAGCAATCCAACCAATAGGCATTATTTCGGGAGTAGGATAAGCTAATTTTTTTTCATTTTTTATGAAAGGAGCACAAAATGGACCCATCATATTTTCCATATAAATTGACGGTTGTATAATTACATAATCCAAACCACTGTTTATTAGATAATCTCTGATGTCTAATTTCACATCTTCTCCAGGTATTCCTATTTTCTGAGGAACTAACCAACCGCTTACATTCCATACAATTTTCTTAACATCATTTTCTTTTGCTGCATCAATTACATTTTTTGCATATTGCAAACCATCTAAAGGATTGGGCAACGAAACAGGAATCATAAAAGCTATTGCATCTATCCCTTTTGTTACTTCCATCATTTTATCAGCATCGCTCAAATTTGCCAAAACAGGGGTTGCACCTGCTTGCTTTAACTTGTCAAAACTTTTTTCTGAACTGGTAGCAGCAATTACTTCCGCTCCTTTTTTAATACCTTCTGATATTACATTAAATTGTTGTGAGCCTGTGGCTCCGAATACTAAAATTTTCATTTTCGCTATTTTTAAATATTATTTGATTGATTTTATTTGTACAAAACTATATAACTACTTACTTTTGTACAAGTACCTACCACTTAGTCAAGTACTTACCAAATAGTTAGAATTACTGAATATCAATGAAAAAAAATATAAAAATAATTTCGCCTTGTGATGAAAAGTGTCCAGTTAGAGCTTCTTTAACATTATTGAGTGGTAAATGGACGCTATTAATTTTGTTTCAAATCAACGAAAATGTAGTGCGATACGGAGAACTCAAACGAGCCATACCAGGCATCAGTGAAAAGATGCTGATACAAGAATTAAATATGCTTGTGGAAAATAAATTTGTAAGCAAAAAAGCCTATCCAGAAATTCCGCCAAAAGTAGAATATACCTTGACAGAACTTGGACTTAAAACCTTACCAATAGTTGATACACTTGCAAGTTTTGGATTAGAGAATTTAATGTAAATAGCCTAACTCTATCATAGTTTTAGCAAAAATTGAGCTTTAGAGAAAAGTAATTTGAGCCTCGTAGTAACGTCACTGCGAGGCTTTCTGTTTAATTTTGTTTCACCAACAAATAGTTTTAGAAACAAATGGAAGCCATTACAAACACTATTTTCAACAGATTGAAAGCGGGCGAATCTATTTTGCCAAACGACCCCGAAGCTTATAAATTAATAGAAGCTTCTTTTGATACCAAAAAAATATTGGTTCAGATGAATAATTCATCAAACCCTGATGAAATTAGAGATTTTTTAAGCCAAATTACGGATACTGAAATTGACGAAAGCGTAACCGTATTTACACCATTGTATATCAATTACGGAAAACATACCAAAATTGGCAAAAATGTATTCATTAACTTCGATTGTGTCTTTCTGGATTTGGGTGGAATTACCATTGAAGATAACGTGTTAATAGCACCAAAAGTAAGTCTTTTAACAGAAGGGCATCCAACAACAATTGAAGACCGACATTCTTTAATTCCGAAACCTATTCATATCAAAAAAAATGCCTGGATTGGTGCCAATGCCACCATTTTGCAAGGTGTTACTGTTGGCGAAAATGCTATTGTAGCATCGGGTTCTGTAGTTTTAAAAAATGTTCCAAACAATACCATCGTAGGCGGAATTCCTGCAAAAATCATTAAAAACATTCAACCTTAAAAGCCATAATTATGAAATTGAAATCTTTAATTACAGTTATAGTTGTTGTTTTTACTTTTTCTTTTTGTACTGCAAGTTGTAGTAATAATGATGGTGCATCGCCAACCCAAAACACTGGAAACGAAACAACTGGCAACGGAAATAATAACACTTCAACTACCAAAATGAAAATTACTATTGGCACAGCAGTTTTTACAGCAATTTTGTATGACAACCCAAGTGCAACTGCTTTTAAAGCAAGGCTACCACTTACTATCAATATGACAGAATTGAATGGAAATGAAAAGTACTACGACTTTCCTAGTCCACTTCCAACAAATGCTTCAGTTGGAGGCGATATAAAAGTGGGCGACTTAACACTTTACGGGAACAATGTTTTAGTGCTTTTTTATAAAGATTTCAATACTTCGTACAGTTATACAAAACTCGGATATATAGACAATCCTACAGGACTTGCTACTGCATTGGGTTCAGGAAATGCAACTGTAAAATTTGAGAATAATTAAAAATCAAATCAGGATGAAAAGTAATTTAAAAATAGCATTACTACTCATTATTATGACATTAGTGATGGCTTGTAAAATCAATAAAAATCAAAAAGAAATGGACACTAACAAAAACGAACTGACCGAAATTTTCCCGAAAGGAAATCCTTTACCGCAAGAATGGTTCACAGGGAAAACCTATTTGCATTCTATGGTTGCCAAAGACAAAAACAATGATTTTTCGGCAGGAACTGTGACTTTCGAGCCTGGCGCAAGAACCAAATGGCATACACACCCAAAAGGACAAGTTTTAATTGTAATTGGAGGCAGCGGTTTTTATCAACAAAAAGGAAAACCCGCACAAGTCATAAAAAAAGGAGATGTGGTAAATATTCCCGAAAACACCGAACATTGGCACGGTGCAAACGCAACAAAAAAAATGGTGCATATTGCCATTACCAATTACAAAGACGATGTACAGGTGACTTGGCTAGAACCAGTAACAGATGAAGAATATAACGGAGTTAATAATCAAAAATGAAATGAAAAAAATCACATTAATTATAGCAGCAGTGATATTGTCTCTAGGACAATTAGCAGCGCAAACAAAACAGCAATCTACAAATAAAAATTCAAAAAAAATGGAAACAACTGAACAGTATACTTTTGAATTAAGCAAGAATGTTACAAGACAAAAAATATCATTCAAAAACCGTTATGGTATCACGCTTTCAGGCGATTTGTATCTTCCAAAAAATGCAGGAAACCAAAAATTGGCGGCTTTGGCAATCAGCGGGCCTTTTGGTGCCGTAAAAGAACAATCATCCGGTTTGTATGCCAACCAAATGGCAGAACGTGGTTTTGCAGTGGTAGCATTCGACCCATCTTACACAGGCGAAAGCAGTGGCGAACCAAGAAATTTGGCTTCACCAGAAATCAATACCGAAGATTTTAGTGCTGCTGTAGATTTTTTGGGAATTCAAAAAAATGTGGATAGAAATAAAATAGGCATCATCGGAATCTGTGGTTTTGGCGGTTTTGCATTAAACGCAACTGCGGTTGACAAACGAGTAAAAGCCGTTGCTACTGCTACTATGTATGATATGACCCGAGTAATGTCTAAAGGATATAATGATTCCGTAACTTTGGAACAACGTACAAAAATGCTGGAGCAAATAGGACAACAACGTTGGAAAGATACTGAAAATGGCACATTTGCTTACGGACCAGAGGGCAATAAAGCGTTAACTGATGATGCACCACAATTTTTAAAAAATTATTACGCCTATTATCGAACCAAAAGAGGCTATCATGAACGTTCGGTAAATTCAGGAAACGCTTGGACCGCAACTACACCTTTAGCGTTTATGAATATGCCCATCTTAACCTACATCAAAGAAATTTCGCCTAGACCCATTTTAATTATTGTAGGCGAAAAAGCACATTCAAGATATTTTAGCGAAACGGCCTATGAAAATGCAGTAGAACCAAAAGAACTAATGATTATTCCAAACGCTGTACATATAGATTTGTATGATAAAGTAGATGTTATTCCTTTTGCAAAATTGGAAGTTTTCTTTAAAGAGAATTTAAAATAGAAGTTAAATCACAAAAAACCGTTGACAATTCATCAACGGTTTTTATCATTTTAAAACTATTTTATGGCTTGTTTTCTAATTCGGCTCAAGGTCTCTTTGGTAATACCCAAAAAAGAAGCGATAAGATGTTGTGGAAACCGTTGAATAAATTGAGGATGATTTTTAGCAAATTCTTCATAGCGTTTTTCGGCTGTATTGCTAATAGTAGAATTTAATCTTCGTTGATTAGCAATAGCATTTCGTTCGTCCATTAAACGTATCATTTCTGTCATCGAGGGAATTTTCGCCATTAAATCAAGCATATCTGCTCTAGTTATAAGTAGTATGTCAGTATCCTCCCAAGCATCAATATTATATATAGAAGGCGTTAACATTGTAGAACTTTCTCTATCATTTGCCCAATAATTTTCAATGAATAGTTGCACAATATGTTCTACACCTTTTTCATCTACGCGGTATTGACGCATAGCGCCTTTTACAATAAAACCAGCGTACTTGCATACATCACCTTCTTGCAAAAAATATTGTTTTTTTCTTAACTTTTTTGGTTGAAAAGTCGCTTCGATTACAGCAATTTCTTCACTTGTGAGTGGCTTAGTCGCATACTGATTGATGTAAATTATTAATTTATCATGCATTTGATTTCGTCATTATATTAAAACAATGCAAGATATAAAAAAAGTGTGACTCTATTTAGTCGCATCATTTACTGGCTGGCTATCTACAAACTGCTCAAAACTGATGATTTTACTATCGTTTAATTTCCAAACATGAGCCACTCTAGCGGTGAATGATTTGCCTGTAATCTTATAGGTTCCTGTGTAAGTTCCGTAAGCCACTACTTTATCATCGCTAGCAACATAATCTTCTGGAGTAAATTTATAATCCATCCACTCGCTTCCTAATCGGCTAAAAACGTTTTTGATTACATTTTCTAAACCAATATAAGTTCCTGCATACGGAAAACCTTTGGCTTCGGTCCAAATTATATCTTTAGCTACATATTTTGCCAAATTTTTACCGTTTTCTTCCGAAGTTTTTCCTTCGTAGGTGCTTTTTATAATGTCAAGATTTGTCATTGCTTTTTTATTTAAAGAACAGCTTGACAATGCCAAAAGCAAAGCCAAGCTGCATAGAATTGATTTTACCATTTCATTTCTCCTGTATTTACTTTTGCTCCTATTTGCAAACCTGTTTCAAAAGTAAGGGTTGGATATTTTGTTTTCAAAGCTGTAATTAAAGCTTCGGATGTTGTATTGGTTTTTAAAGCTTCTTCATAGAATTGTATGTACGTTTTCGTGAAATTTACGGCAGTTACATCAAATGGGGAATTTGAATTGGCGTGAGCAGGAATTACAATTTCAGGATTCAAAGCTGTAATTTTATCTAAAACTGAAATCCAGTTTTTGCGAGCTTCTGCAGTTTGTGCATCTGCCATCCAAAGATGAAAAGTGGTTCCAAAAACATTTATTCCGCCAACAACTGCTTTTATAGAAGGGATCCAAACAAAAGTTTTAGAAGGAAATTCTTGTAAGCCAATAATTTCTAATTGATGACCTTCTAATTCAATGCTGTTTCCTTTTAAAACCTGAGGTAAAATAACATTTGAAGTAATATTTTTACCCAATCTTCCGCCCCAAACTTCTAATTTTTTTTGAGCTGTTGCTTTAATATGTTCAATGGTTGCAGGTGTTGCATAGGCTGTAACTTCTGGGAAATGTTTTTTGAATACTTCTAGACCAAAGTAAAAATCTGGATCGCCGTGAGAAACAAAAATGGTAGTTAATTTTTTTCCAGATTTTTTTAGTTCTTGTGCTATTTTTTCGGCATCCGCCAAAGTAAATTGTGCGTCAATTAAAACCGCATCTTTTTTTCCCGATACAATTACAGATGCTACACCAAAACTGTTTTCGGATGCGTTGTAAACTTCAAGTTTTAAATCTTTGCTTTCAATTGTTTTGAAAGTTTGTGCTTGTGATTCCATAGTTAATAAAGTTAAAATGGTTAAAAATACTGTTGAGATAATTTGTTTACTCACGGTTTTACTGTTTATTTTTCCGTGTTCGTGACTAATTGATTTCATTCTTTTAATGTTTAAATTACTATTACAAAGATGAAACGGTATGGTATCTCAAACCATTAAACTAGTTTAAAATAGTATCAATCTGTTTTAAAATACCTTCTATTGGTGCAAAACCTTGTTCTAAAATATAAAGCTTACCCTCTTTTTCTATTAAAAGTGTTGGATATGAACTGGCATATTGTTGTGCTAAAGCAAAAGTTTCTTGCGTTTCTTTTTTGATGGCTTGCGAATGAAAAGCTTCTATAAATTGTTCTTTATCCAATTTCAAATTTTCGCAAATGCTTAAATAGGTAGCATCATCATTAAAATCTTTTGCGTGCAAGTATCTTGCTTTTTGCACTTCAATAGCAAAAGAGACTGCTTGTGTAGCCCAAATTCTCTTAACAGTAACAATCGCTCTTGATGGTATTTCGCTATCTAAAACTATATTCTCATTTTCTACAAATTTAAAATAGTCTTGACCAAATGCTGTTCCTGTAACTTGTTGTATCTGCAAGTCGTGTTTTTTGATATATTGAGCCATAGGTTTCGATTGTTTTCTGGCATTTTCTCCTATCCACATTCCTGCAGGCAAAATCTCAAAATCAATTTGATTTTTATACGTATCATACAAATGTTGTGTATTGGCACTATTTCCATAACACCAGCCACAAAGCGGATCCATTACATAAATTAATTTACTCATTTTTTTATTGTTCATTTGTTGTGCATTTCCATTGCATCCATATAGCGCTAATACCGTTAGAATGCCAATTACTATTTGTTTCATTTAATTAAATTAAACATACAAAGATGGCGTCAACAGAAATAAAAAACATTAAAGTAATTTAATAAAAAAAGAATCTTTATTATTTCGAACTAATTTTCTTTCTAATATTACTCAAAAAAACATTGGTAATACCCAAATAGGCAGCCACCTGAATATTAGAAAGACGTTGTATAAGTTGTGGATATTTCTCAACAAATTCTACATAACGAGACTCTGCTGTTTTACTCATGCTATCAATCATTCTGCGTTGAAGTGCAACATGCGTTTTTTGGGTCATTATCCTAAATAGCTTTTCTATTTTTGGCAAATTTTCATAGGCAAAATCCTTGTCTTTTTTTGAAATTAAAAGTACCTCACTATCCTCAAGTGCCTCTATAAAAAGTTGAGAAGGTATTTCATTAGTAAAACTATCAATATCTGTAATCCACCAATCTTCTATAGCAAAATAGAGTATTTGCTCAAAACCATTTTTATCAATGTGATAGACTCTAAAAAGGCCTTTTGTTACAAAACCTTCAAACTTGCAAATTTCACCTTCACGCAACAAAAAACTTTTTTTCTTGATCGTTTTGTATTCAAATAAATTACAAAATGATTCCATTTCGGTTTCTGAAAGTGAAATATGAGCTGCGATGTTTTTCTGAAGAAGCGTTGTCATAGGCTAAAAATTTATATGCTATTCCAAAGGTAAATAACTTCTACTGACAATATGATTTTCTGTTCAAAACATCAAAAATCCTTTCCTCCCAATGGCTTACTTTAACAAATTATCCAATAAAATTTGATATTTTCTACCAACAGGAAGAACTTCACCGTTGATCATTGTTAAGCTTTTTGAGGTAAAGTTTTGTATTTTATTGGTATTGACAATAAAAGAACGATGTATTTGAACCACATTATTGACTTGCAATTCCGATGAAACACTTGATAATGAACCGTAAATAATTATAGGTAAATTTACTCTTGAACTGAACAATTTCATATAATTACCCAAACTTTCTATATAAATAATGTCATCTAAGGGTATTTCAGTAATCTGACCATTTACCCTGCAGGAAAGCACTTTTTCTTTCGTATTATTTTCTTTTTTCAGACTAAAACCAGAGTAATAGGTCTTGGCTTTTTCGATTGCTTTTAAGAATTTTTCAAACGAAATTGGTTTCAGTAAATAGTCAATTGCATCATTTTGATAAGCAGAAAGAGCAAAATCTGAGTAAGCTGTAGTTATAATCGTAAGAGGCCGATTGGGCTGCATTTCCATTAACTCCACTCCAGAAATAATTGGCATATTAATATCTAAAAAAATAATATCGTAACTGTTCTCATTTAACATTTTTAATGCTTCCATACCATTGAAGGCGCTTCCTGAATACACCAGTTCTTCACACTTTGCAATATGTGCCGTCAAAGCCTTATGCGCTGGTGTTTCATCGTCAATTATAAGGCAGCGGTAGGTAGGTTCCATATTTTTAGTTTTACAACAAAAATCTCACTCTCTTTTTTACAAATAAGTTCATGCTTCAATCCATAAACTTCGAGACGTCGTTTTAAATTTTCTATCCCAATCCCAGTACTTGAAAGCCTTGAACCTGTATTCAAAAAATTATTCTTTAAGGTAAAAGATAAACTTTTGCATTTTAATTTTAAATCTGCCACAATAAGAGGTGCTTCTGTTTCTCCAGAGAATTTAATTGCATTTTCAAACAGAGGCAAAAAGAATAATGGAGGAATTTCGATTGCATCAAAAGACCCTTCATAATTTTTTGCAATTGCCAAACGTTCGTTTCGAAAAGTATAATATTCCAGATACTTTTCAACAAAAGCTATCTCTTCGTTTAACAAAACATAATCTTTTTTGGTAGCTTCTATTTGATACCGAAGCATCTCAGAAAGATTTAATATTCTGTCAGGTAATTTATCTGGTTCAGTTAACGATTCCCCATATAAATTATTCATAGCATTAAGCAAAAAATGAGGATTGAGTTGTTGCTTTAGAAAGGAAAGTTCTGCCTTGAAATTAATAATATCCTTATCAGTCTGTGAAACTTTCTTAGTGATTATTATGTGAATAAAAAAGAACGCAATTCCATTCACGACAAGTGATAAAATAGACAATGTTCTAAATTTTCCAAGATCTGCAATTGGAAAATACCAACGCATAAAAAAATAAAAGCCCGCCCAATATACCAAAAGAAGAACAAAAAAAAGCTCATACTTCTTTTTGAATAAAAAAGGTTTAATGATGAAAAGATTAAAGCACGTTATCCAAACAATACAAGGAAAATATCCTAAACAAATTTTGGAAAAAACATAAACCCAGCTATGCTCTTCAAATTTCATTTCATCAAACACACAAACAAAAATAACCCCAAAAACAATAGCATTTAGTATAAGATTTCGGAGAAAAAAGTTTTGATAAATTTTGAGCATCGTCATAACTGCAAATTTAAAGTAATATTACAACCTATGGTTATTAACGACATGAAATTACACTAACGCCATTGGTATAAATGTTACGCCACTTAAATAATTTCACTATCATAAAATAACCTACTAAATTACATTTGTCCAAAGTTTCAATCATCATCCAAAAACAATCATTAATAGTGAGTACCGTTTATGAAAAAAAATATCTGCTTTTTATTTTTATGTACATCCATACAAATTTTAGCTCAGGAAAAAACAAGCATGAAAACCTTTGGAAAATCAGTTACCGACAAATTTCCAACAACAAGGATTTTTGATATTCAATACGAACAATTGGGAGCTACTGAATTCAACTCCAAACTCCTTGGAGAAAAATTTGAACAAGGAAGAATTGATGATCACAATAGACTGAAAATTGCTTTTAATTTGCCTTTTTATGTTTCAAATTCAAAACGCTTTATTTTAACTAGTTCCCTACGGTACAAATATGAATCGTATGCATTTGATAATCGAGAGACAAATACTTTGAGCGGTCCTTTTCCAAATGAAAAAGAAGATTTTCATTATTTCGCAGGCGCCATTAGTGCAACCTATATGTCAAAATTATTTAATAAACCTATCATCTATAATGCAACTACAACTGTAGATGGAAATCAAGAAAATATTCAACGAATAAAAGGATTTGTATCAGCCACTTTAGTGCTAAAAAAAACAGCTAGTACCACAATCACAATTGGTGCTTTAGTCATGATGGATCCTTC
The DNA here is from genome assembly GCF_038739875.1 of Flavobacterium polysaccharolyticum. NCBI lineage: Bacteria > Pseudomonadati > Bacteroidota > Flavobacteriia > Flavobacteriales > Flavobacteriaceae > Flavobacterium > Flavobacterium polysaccharolyticum. The sequence goes on along the minus strand of NZ_JBCGDP010000021.1, from coordinate 8,760 downwards.
ATCAATAATTCCAATTACACCGCTTTTTACCTATAATCATAAATTCAAAAACTCAACATGGGATATTGATTTTATCCTACCGCAACGCCTTTTATTCAGAAGAGATTTATTTGAAAACGGACGTTTTTCTTTAGGTACTGAACTCAATTCTGAGAACTTTTATTTGAATCTAAAAGCCAAACCATTAACTGGAATATATGAATTAAACCAACTAGAATTAAAATCAGGCATAACTTATGAACATCGTTTCTCTGCAAAAGTGCATGGATTATTTAAAGTAGGTATCAATAACATTATAAATACTCGAATTACCGAAAGAGGTGAACGAACCACCAAATATGTATATGAACATAAAGAAAACCCGCAAGCCTATTTTAGATTGGGAATATCTTATAATCCCTTTTAGCTTTTAAATCGATTATAAAAAGTATTAAAAATGAATAAACCATGATAGAAATTTTTAAAACAAATGTTCAAAAAAAGTCAGATTCAAACTATATCATTTCTATTATTAAGCAACAATTCCCAGATTGTAAAATTAACTTTGACTTAGAAGATTGTGACAGAATATTAAGAATTGAAGGAGGTCGTTTTAATCCCAAACAAATTATTGAACACTTAAATCTTCAAGGATATATCTGTGTTCCTCTAGAATAGAAACTCTTTCATAATTTAAGTTTTTTTGTTGTTATCCTTTTCTACTTATTGTTGTTGTAAAATCTTAAATAATTGATTTAAAGATTAAACCCTTTCAAAAATTAAAAGTCCAAACAAGGAACCAAATAACTAACCTATGAAACTAATTCTACAAATCTTGCTTACGGGTCTATTTCTAGTAGCTTGTTCTAAAAATGACAACGAATCATCCACTCCATACCTAGACGACGACTTAGCTGGACCAATTTCAAGACCTCAAAGTGGCTATGGCGCTGACGGAACGTATACAGTGGCAAAAGTATCTTTTGCAAGTCCATTGTATAATGGAAAAAACGTAGACGTCTTTTATCCGAAAGAATTAACTGGTCCAAGACCAACCATTTTTTACTCACATCCTTTTGGCGGAGAAGATAGTACTTACAATATTGGATTATATGAATTTATTGCTAAAAAAGGTTATGTTGTAGTTTTTGCTCCCTATCCAACAATTGGCGTAACAGTTGATGAAAGATACGCTACCCTTTGGGAAAGTTTCAAAAAAGCTGTTAGCAACTACCCCAATATAATCGATACTTCGAAGGTAGGTTTCATGGGACATTCTTTTGGCGGAGGAGCTTCCTTTGCCATGGCTCATAAAGGATTTATTGATGAAGGTTGGGGGCAAAATGGTCGTTTTATTTTTGCTATGGCACAATGGTATTCACATCAAATCACTTCACAAGAATTAAATAACTTCCCTGCCAACACCAAACTCATTACGCAAGTTTATGATGATGACACTACGAACGATCATCGTCTAGCTATTGATATTTTTAAAAACAATAATATTCCGAATACTGAAAAAGACTTTATCTTAATCAAAAAAAGTGTCTTACCTACTTATACGTATATAGCAGATCACGTAGTGCCAAATACGCAATCTGCCTATGACGCCTATGATTATTACGGTATTTACAGACTACTTGATGCTTTAATAGATTATAGCTTTAACGGTAATTTAGCCGGCAAAAATGTAGCACTCGGGAACGGCTCCAAAGAACAAATCACAATGCCGAGCCATAATGGGCAAGCTTTGGCTCCACTAGAAGTTACAGATAATCCATCTACAAACTACCCTCAGAGCAAATATCAATTCCCGTGTAGCTCTATTAACAATCCTAGACTAGGAAATTGTCAATAAATAAATAAATAACCACAAAGAATCCTAATTACAATTAAGAATAAGACTTTATTTCAATCAACACCTCTCGTCTCCTATCTTAACTCATATTTAACAATTATTTCGCAATAATATCGCGATACAATTGTTAACTATGTAGATTAAAAACTAGACAATGATTGCAAAAAAAATCAGTACGTTCATAATACTTTTTACTACGTTCTTCACTGCCTTAGCTCAAGAAAAATTTACGTTAAGCGGAACCATTACTGACCAAAACAGTAATGAGACATTAATTGGAGTCAATATTATTTTCCCTGAATTGAAAACTGGCGTAACTACCAACGAATATGGTTTTTATTCCATTACACTTCCCAAAGGAAAACACCAAGTTCAAATTTCTTATTTGGGCTACAAAACGGTAAATGAAACCATCGATCTAACGCAAAACACCAAATACAACTGGCCTTTGTCCAATGAAGATAATGTGCTCAAAGAAGTCATCATCACAGACGACAGAACCAAAACAGACATTAGAAAACCCGAAATGAGTGTGAATAAACTCTCTATTTCAGCCATAAAAAAAATGCCAGTCGTTCTTGGAGAGGTTGATGTATTGAAGTCAATTTTATTACTCCCAGGAGTGACCAATGCTGGCGAAGGTGCTTCTGGCTTTAACGTTCGTGGTGGTGGAGCGGATCAAAACTTAATTCTTCTGGACGAAGCTACTATTTTTAACTCATCTCACGTTTTTGGTTTTTTTTCTGTTTTTAATCCCGATGCCATCAAAGATATTCGACTCTACAAAGGTGGAATTCCATCTCGATATGGAGGAAGAGCTTCGTCAGTTTTAGATATTTATCAAAAAGACGGGAGCAGCAAAAAATTCCATATGAATGGAGGTATTGGTTTAATCTCAAGTCGTCTTCTAGCAGAAGGTCCATTGGTAAAAGATAAAGGTTCCTTCCTAATTGGTGGCCGTGGTTCCTATGCCCATTTGTTTTTGAAATTATCTCCAGAACAAAAAGACAATGCAGCATATTTTTATGATCTAAATGCAAAATTCAGTTATAAATTAACCGAAAATGACAATCTGTATCTTTCAGGTTATTTTGGACGAGACGTTTTTAGTATAAACAAAAGTTTTACCAATACCTATGGGAATTCTACCCTAAACTTACGTTGGAATCATTTGTATTCTGATAAATTATTTTCTAATCTTTCCTTGATTTACAGTGATTACTATTATGGATTAGATCTTGATTTTGTAGGATTCAAATGGGATTCGGGTATCAAAAACTATAATATCAAGTACGATTTTAAAAATTACCTAACGGACTCGTTCAAATTAAACTACGGACTGAACGCGATTTATTACGACTTCAATCCTGGTACCATTGTTCCTTCTAATAGTACTTCTGGAATCAATTCCGACCAATTGGATAAGAAATATGCCTTTGAACCCGCTATCTACATCAGTGCCGATCACGATTTAAGTAAAAAAGTGAGTATTTCTTATGGATTACGCTACAGTTTATTTTATCGCTTAGGGCAATCTACAGTAAATATTTATGCGAATGACAATCCTGTTCTTTTCAATACTGACCTAAAATTGTATGAAAAAGCAACACCTATCGATACAAAATTTTATGGCAAAAACGATGTCATTCAAAGTTTTGACAATTTTGAACCAAGGTTTTCTGCTGCTTATCAATTCAATGATACTCAATCCGTAAAAGCGAGTTACAACCGTATGGTGCAATATTTACAGTTAATTTCGAATACCTCATCACCTACTCCACTCGATGTTTGGACACCAAGTGACAACTTTATTAAGCCTCAAATCGCCGACCAAGTGGCACTAGGGTATTTCAAAAACTTCAGTGACGGAATGTACTCGCTAGAAGTAGAAACCTATTATAAGAAAATCAAAAATCGTATCGACTACATAGATGGCGCTGAGTTAATTGCTAACAAAGCTTTGGAACAAGTCATTTTGAATGGACAAATGAGAGCCTACGGATTAGAAATTTTGCTAAAGAAAAACGAAGGCAAACTCAACGGATGGATTTCTTATACCTTATCTAGATCCGAACAACAAACGCCGGGTAGAACCCCACTAGAAACAGGAATTAATAATGGTCAATGGTATAAATCTGTTTACGACAAATTGCATAATTTGGCCGTGACCAGTTCTTATACTTTTAACGACAAATGGAGCTTTGGAGCTAATTTTGCTTTGCAAAGCGGTCAACCTGTTACCTATCCTGAAGGACAATATGAGTATTTAGGAATCACTGTACCAAGCTATGGTTTGCGCAACGAAAATCGTTTACCAGCTTATCATCATTTAGATATTGCTGCTACGTTGACTCCAAGAAAAAACAACAATCGTAACTACAAAACCGAGTGGGTTTTTAGTATTTATAATCTGTACAACAGAAGAAATGCTGCGTCAATCAACTTCAGACAAAACATTGACACAGGTAATAATGAAGCAGTAAGAACTTCAATATTTGGTATTGTTCCAGCTGTGAGTTATAATTTTAAATTTTAAGCATTATGCAAAAGATCACTTTCTTTTTCGTTTTTATACTAGCCACCTTATTCGTAGGATGTGAAGATGTAGTAGATGTAGACTTAAACACTGCTCCGCCAAAATTAGTTATTGAAGCCTCCATCAATTGGCAAAAAGGAACTTCAGGAAATCAGCAGCGCATAAAATTAACTACAACAACGGATTATTTCAGTAGTACAATCCCTAAAGTTTCGGGAGCAATTGTGACCATTACCAATAGCACCAATACTGTTTTTAATTTTGTAGAAGCACCAAATACAGGCGAATATTTCTGCTCGAATTTTGTCCCTGTAATCAATGAAACATATACGCTGACTGTGATTAGCAAAGGACAAACTTATACCGCTACAGAATCTTTACAACCTGTGGCTCCAATTACCAAATTAGAACAAAAAAATGATGGTGGTTTTACAGGAGACGAAATTGAAGTAAAAACTTTTTATAACGATCCAGCAGGTATACCTAATTATTATTTGTACAAATACACCTATTCTAATCAAGTAAAATCCAATCTTTATGTGGACAGAGACGAATTTTTTGATGGGAATGAGTTTTTTAGTATTTCTCAAAACGACGAACTTAAAAAAGGAGATAAAATTGAAATCACACACTACGGCATATCAAAAGCCTACTATAACTATATGAGTATTTTAGTAAGTATTGCGGGTAATAATGGCGGTGGTCCTTTTCAATCTCCTCCAGCTACCGTTCGTGGAAATATCATCAATACTACAGACAAAGCCAATTATCCGTTGGGATATTTTTCCTTAAGTGAAATTGACTTTAGAAGTTATACTATTCAATAATACTCTTTTCAAGTATCTTTTTATGCTAATTCAGACCTTACAAACACTTTTCAAAAGGGATTTGACTTCCTTAAAAAGAGAAATAAATGCCTATCAGAACGAGGCTGTAATCTGGTCTAGTGACCAACAAATCAACAATTCGGCAGGCAATTTATGCTTGCATCTTATTGGTAATTTAAACACTTACATTGGAGCTGAAATTGGTAAAACAAATTATGTTAGAAATAGAGACTTAGAATTTTCTGCTAAAAACATCTCCAAATCAGAGTTGGTTCAAAAAATAGATGAAACCATAGCTGTTGTTCATCAAGCGCTTGATCAACTATCGGAAAAAGATTTAGAAACAGAATATCCACTGCTAGTTTTGGACAAAAAGGCCTCTTATGGTTTTTTCTTGGTGCATCTAGCTTCACATCTAGCCTATCATTTGGGACAAATTACCTACCACCGCAGACTACTTGATGCATAAGAAATGAACTAGCTCAATAACTTTTGTACATTTGTTTCGAATAATCTTAAATCTAAATCCAAAAAATGTCCTCACATCATATCGTTCGCGACGACCAAGAACCTGCTTTAATTATCGCCAATGGAGCTTCTTGCCAGCCCGAATTATTGGGTCAATTATTAGAATGGTCTCCACTAGTTGTAGTGCTTGATTCTGCTATAGAACGTGTGATGCATCTTGATATTAAAATCGATGTGCTCTTGGGTGACTTTGATCGTGATTTTGACCCAGAGGTATACAAAACCAAACAATATCCACTGGAAATTGTGCACACGCCCGATCAAAACAAAACCGATTTAGAAAAAGCATTAGACTATTTAATCGAGCGAAAAATTCCTTCAGTCAATATAGTTTGGGCTACTGGAAAAAGAGCCGACCACACCATAACCAATCTCACAAATATCGTACGTTATCGCGATTTAATCAAAATTGTGATTTTGGACGACCATTCCAAAATATTTCTTTTACCCAACAAATTCAAAAAGTGGTACACGGCAGGCACACCTATTTCCCTAATCCCAATTGGCGTGGTAAAAGGCATTCATTCGCAAAACTTAGTATATCCTTTAGCAAATGACACTTTGACTATTGGCTATAGAACCGGCAGTAGCAATGCTGTCGCGACCGATGGATTGGTTACTATTGAACATTCTGAAGGGGATTTATTGCTGATGGAATGCTTGGATTAATTTCCAAAAAAGGAATGCCTATCTTTGCACCGAAATTTAGAAAATGAAACGTACAAAGCAGCCCGAGAAAAAAAACCTACATCCAAGAAATCAGCACCGTTTAGGATACGACTTTGATTCCTTAATAAAGATATTGCCTGAACTCAAAAATTTTGTAGGCATCAACGAACATCAAATTCAAACGCTAGATTTTAGTAATCCAGATGCTGTAAAAGCATTGAACAAAGCTTTATTACTAGCGTACTACGATATTCAATTTTGGGAAATTCCTTCTACTTTTCTTTGTCCACCCATCCCAGGCAGAGTAGATTATATTCATTACTTAGCCGATTTATTAGCCCAAAGTAATAATGGTGTTATACCAAAAGGAGAAGCTGTTCAGGGCTTAGACATTGGTATAGGTGCGAATTGTATTTATCCTATTTTAGGAAATGCAGTTTACGGTTGGAGTTTTGTAGGCACGGATATCGATGAAAAAGCAATTCAAAATTGCAAAAAGATTATCGAAAAGAATCCAAAATTAATGGATGCCATTAGCTTACAATTACAAACAGAGCCTCGTTTTATTTTCAAGAACATTATGGAATCTGAGGATAAATTTGCTTTTACCATTTGCAACCCTCCCTTTCATAATTCAAAAGAAGAAGCCACAAAAGTAGCCTTACGAAAAGTCAATAATTTGAACACCAATAAAACCAATACTCCAACTTTAAATTTTGGTGGACAAAACGCTGAGTTATGGTGTCCAGGAGGTGAATTGGGTTTTATCACTCAAATGATTTACGAAAGCGCTAAATATCCTATGCACTGTCTTTGGTATACTACTTTGGTCTCTAAACAAGCGCATTTAAATAGTTTGTACAAAACTTTAAACAAAGTAAATGCCGCCAACATCACCACCATTGATATGGCACAGGGCCAAAAAACGAGTCGCATCTTGGCGTGGACTTTTTTGACCGAAAAGCAACAAAAAGAATGGAAGTTTGAATAGTGATCAAGTAGCAAATAAAAACTTTATATTTGTATATAATTAAAATGCAGTAATCATGTTACCTGAAAAGAAAACTAAAAAAATAGTGTTTCGATCAAATGCTAAAGAAGTCTCAAATTTAATAGTAGCAGGAAAAAAAGCAGCGCTAAACGCAATAAGAGAAAACAAAGCGCTTGGATTATCCTTTACCTATAACAACGGCAATAAAGTTGTTAGCGAAAGTGCCAATGGAGAAATCCTTGAACTAAACGCTAAACCTTTGAGATCCTCTTTAAAAATAAAGAAAGGTACAATATTGTATGTCAAATCAAAGTAAAATAAGACTTTTTGCTGGCCCAAATGGTTCTGGAAAAACATCTTTGTACTCTATAATAAGTAAAACTTACCATTCTGGTATCTTCATAAATGCTGATGAAATAGAAAAAACATTACAAACTAAAGGTTTAATTGATCTAACCGACTTTGGTCTAAAAGTAACTTCAAAAGATCTGGAACAATACGCTCTTCTAGATGACAGCCAATCTTTATTAACCAAAGCAAAACAAGAAAACTTTACTATAGATTTAATTATAGCCGAAAATTTCATTGTAAATAAACCAAAAAAAACAAACAGTTATGAAGCTGCTTTTGCAGCAGCCTTTATTCGTTTTTTACTCCTAAAAGAACAAAAATCATTTTCTTACGAAACTGTAATGAGTAATAGTTCTAAACTTAGAGAATTGGAAATAGCAAAAAATTCTGGTTTTAAAACTTATCTTTATTTTATTTGTACCGATGATTTCCATAAAAATATAGACCGAGTTAGACTTAGAGTTGCCAAAGGAGGTCATAATGTTGATGGAAGTAAAATCGAAAAAAGATACTTTAAAACTTTAGAAAACCTTTCAGATGCGATAAAAATAGTAGACAGAGCTTTTTTATTTGATAATTCTGGTAAAAAAATGGATTTACTTGCAGAAATTTACAAGGGGCAAGCTATAAAATTCTACACTTCAGACCTTCCCTTGTGGTTTGAGGAATATGTCTACAACAAATTTGAGTTGTAATTTTTTTCTTTAAAAAAACACCACCACAATCGATATGGCACAAGGCCAAAAAACGAACCGCATCTTGGCGTGGACTTTTTTTACCGAAAAGCAACAAAAAGAATTGACGTTTGAATAGTGTTCGCTTTTAAAATTTCCGCCACAAATAACATGAATAAACACTAATTCATAACCACTTTTTATTCCACAAATTCTTAAGATTGTCTTGTCCTGAAATAAGTTTACATAAAAATGTAAATTTATGATCAATCGTGCAGGAACAAACACTACAAAACGTTATTCTAATTATTCGGAGGAATTCAAACGTAAGGTTTGCGAAGAATATA
>NZ_JBCGDP010000020.1:0-83827 GCF_038739875.1 Flavobacterium polysaccharolyticum | reverse complement strand
CGGACGTTTCCAATGCGGACGTTTCCAATGCGGACGTTTCCAATGCGGACGTTTCCAATGCGGACGTTTCCAATGCGGACGTTTCCAATGCGGACGTTTCCAATGCGGACGTTTCCAATGCGGACGTAGAGATGCGATTAATCGCGTCTGTACGGGATAGGATTGATGAAAAATGCGCCATGCAATTGAATGAATTGGGAAAAATTGCCCATGATATTTGGGAAGAGATTCCGAATAAATTTCCTTTTATAGAATTGGGTAATTTTGTGATTATGCCCAATCATATGCATGGGATATTAATTATCAATAAATTCGTAGAGACGCGATTAATCGCATCTAAAAATGAAAATGTGGAAAATGCCGATGGAAATGCACACGTAGAGACGCGATTAATCGCGTCTGTACATGATGATGATGATGATAATGATAAAAAAGGCGGTTTTTCCGGAAATAATAATCCGATGTTTCATGAAAATATATCGCGAATCATTCGTTGGTATAAAGGCAGGTGTAGTTTTGAAATGCGTAAAATTCATGCCGATTTTAATTGGCAATCCCGATTTTACGATCATATTATCCGTGATTCAAGAGCATTCGATACTATCCAAAATTATATAGAAGATAATCCTTCAAAATGGAACAAAGATAAATTTTACAAGTAAAAAATGAGCCATCAATCCGAAGCCGTATTAGAAAACAATCTGATCAAGCAATTGATTGGTTTGCATTATTCCGTTGTGAAAATTCAGGATGGAGATGCGTTAGTTTCCAACCTCAAAAGTCAATTGGAAATTTTTAACCAAACCACCTTTACAGTTAAAGAGTTTGATGCCATTTTGAATCATTTGGCCAAAGGCAATGTGTTTGAAAAAGCTAAAACCCTTCGGGATCGTTATCAATTGGATAAAGAAGATGGGACTTCGTTTTATGTACGCTTTTTCAATACCGAAGATACGAGTCAGAATCTATACCAGGTTACCAATCAAATATCATTAGAAGGCAGTTACAAGAACCGTTTTGATGTCACCCTTTTGGTCAACGGTTTGCCATTGGTACAAATAGAATTGAAGCGTTCCGGTATCGAAATCAAAGAAGCCTTCAACCAAATCAATCGTTACCAAATGCATTCCTTTTGGAGCAACCACGGTTTGTTTCAATATGTACAATTGTTTGTCATCAGCAATGGTGTCAATACCAAATACCTAGCCAATAACAAACTGCAATCGGTCAAACAAACCTTCTTTTGGGCGAATGCCAATAATAAAAATATCACAAACTTATCCGAGTTTACTGCTGCATTCTTAACCCCAGAACAATTGGGCAAAATGATAGCGCATTATATCGTGATCAACGAAACCCACAAAGTAATGATGGTGTTGCGTCCGTACCAATATTTTGCCACAGAAGCCATTATCCATCAAGTCAAGAACTCCAATGACAACGCTTATATTTGGCACACGACAGGTTCAGGAAAAACGCTGACTTCGTTCAAAGCCAGCCAAATTTTGATGGAATTACCCGAAGTCTACAAAGTGGTTTTTGTGGTAGACAGAAAAGATTTGGATTACCAAACGATGAACGAGTTCAACGCATTCAAAAAAGACAGTGTAGATGTAACCAATAATACCCAATCATTAGTTAGACAATTGACAGATAATACCAAATTGGTTCTAACCACGATTCAAAAATTAAACAATGCCATTTCAGAACGGTTTTCAGGCAAAATAGAAGCCTTACGCCATCAGAAAATCGTATTCATATTTGATGAGTGCCACCGTTCGCAATTTGGGGACACCCACGACCGTATTACCAAATTCTTTGAAAAAAGCCAATTGATAGGCTTTACAGGAACACCCATATTTGCAGAAAACGCCTCCAAGAATGAATACGGAAAACGCACCACCAAAGACCTTTTTGGCAATTGCTTACACAAATACGTAATTACGGATGCCATCAAGGATCAAAACGTATTGCGATTTGGGATTGAATACATTGGCAAATACAAAAACAAAAGCAATACGTTTATCGACATTGAAGTCGAAGATATAGACAAACAAGAAGTCCTAGATTCTGAAAAACGAATCAATAAAATCGTAGATTATATTATCGCCTATCACAATCAAAAAACCTTCAATAAAGATTATTCTGCTTTGTTGGCAGTGAGCAGTATAGACAACCTAATCAAGTATTACGACTTATTCCAAAAAAAGAAAGAAGCAGGCGAACATGATTTACGAATTGCCACTATTTTTACTTATGGCACCAATGAAGATTCAGACGAAGCAAAGGACTATTTACCTAGTGACGAGCTTGATTTTGATGTTTTAGCCGAAGCGCCAACCCCATATCAATCCAAACACACCCGAGACAAACTCGAAAAGTGCATTGAAGATTATAACAAAATGTATGGTACTAGTTTTTCGACCAAAGACAGTCAACAGTTTGAGAACTATTTCAAAAATATTAGCCAACGTTTGAAAGACCGAGAGAAAGAAAACTTCAATCATGAGAAAGATCGATTGGATATTGTCATCGTGGTCAATATGATGCTTACCGGTTTTGATGCCAAAAAAGTAAATACACTTTATGTTGATAAAAACCTGAAACAACACGGCTTGATACAGGCGTATTCCAGAACCAACCGCATCCTCGGCGAACAAAAATCACAAGGAAATATCTTGGCTTTCAGGAACCTCAAAAAAGCCACCGACGATGCCATTACGTTGTTTTCGAATAAAGACGCCATCGAAGTAGTCACTATGCCTGAGTATGAAAAAATAGCAGAGAAATTTGACGAAGCTTTGAAGTTGTTACGAGAGATAACACCATCGTACGAAAGTGTAAATGATTTAGAAAGCGAAGAAGACGAAGCAAAATTTGTACAAGCTTTTAGAAAATTGATGCGTGCCATGAATGTTTTGCAATCTTATGCAGATTTTGATTGGGAAGATTTACCCATTGATGAGCAAGAATTTGAAGATTACAAAAGCAAATATCTAGACTTATACGAAAAAGTAAAACAAGATACACAAAAGCAAAAAACATCCATTTTAGATGATATTGATTTTGAACTGGAATTAATTCATCAAGACCAAATTAATGTAGCCTATATCCTGAAATTGTTAGCGCAATTGAAAGGTGAAAAAACGCCATCGGCAGCTGCTGTACAAAGAAAAGCAATTATTGATTTATTAGGAGGCGATATTCAGTTACGAAGCAAACGCGAATTGATTCAGAAATTCATAGACGAAAACCTACCGAACATCAAAGAAGGCGACAAGATCGAAGACGAATTTGAAAAATACTGGCAAGACCAAAGAGTATTGGCACTAGGCAAATTGTGCGAAGAAGAACACCTCGACAAAGCCCAATTCAAAGCCTTAATCGATGCTTATATCTACAACGGTCGAGAACCCATAAAAGATGAAGTATTCCAATGTTTAGACAATAGACCTAGCATACTCCAAGCCAGAATGATTGGCGACCGTATCATTACTAAAATGAAGGAATTTGTGGAGGTGTTTGTGAAGGGGATGATGGCTTAAGTTGTTAGCAATATACTGTCATGTTTTATTTCAATTTTGACTATAAAATATTTCGCTAGCAACCTACTAAAGATTATACTTATAAAAAAAAGATATTCACATAGCTTTATTTATGATTTTGTAAAAAATCAATAAAAAGCATAACAATCTGGGTTAAAAATTATTCGTTTTAAAAAAAGTTCACAATTAGTTGAGTCTATTATAAGATTCATCGGTACTTTTCTCTTTGCATTTTACCTTAAAACAGTAACTCTCCTTTTTTACTAACAAATCAACAACAATCGGTATTCGCCATCATTTTCGATTGGCGCTCTGTGAATACAAGGAAGCACTTGTTGTTTGGGATGATCTACCGCCAGGCGCCAAAGATGGCCTTTTCCTAAATTAATGGGTTTGGCATTGGGTTTGGCCTGATAATGCAAATCAAAATAATTTTCCTTCAAAAAGTCTTCCAATTCCTTGGATGGACCTCCATGTAAAGCTTCAAGCTTTTTTCTAATTTCTGGAATTAGGATTTTTTGCTCCGCTTGGTCATTTGGAATAATATCACTGGCTGCTCCGTGATACGTACATAAAAAAGTATCTGTGGCAATAGGAGAACGATCTACATGATAGGAATACACATCTGTGGAGATGAAATCAAATTCATCGTCTCGTTCATAGCATTTCAGTAAATTAAGAGACGGAGAAGCGCCAAAATCAGCTAATAACTGTAAATCATTTAAGATAATTTCTCTTGCTTTATTCCCTTCATCTGATAACTGAAGAGCCAATAAATCCTTAGGAAGAACTTCGGTTATATTTTCTTTGAGTTGCAGTTGACTTACAATTGCTGCAAAATCGCCTTCTAAATTTCTGTGCCAACACAAGGCATTCATAGCACCTTTAAAATCCGTTTCGACTAAATCCGTAAAAGACGAAACCTTACCAATTTGGTTGTTTTCAAAAAATATATTACTCATAGTAGTAAATAAAAAAGGGAGTGAATGAATTGAATTCAAAATTACGAAATTCATGGATTAGCCTACGCATTAACTCCTTCGAACCAACAATCCTTTTCTAAAAAAACAAAAAAACCGAGCAAATTGCTCGGTCTATGTTTTATGTAATGCTTAATCAGCACTATACATTAAATCTAAAATGCATAACGTCACCATCTTTCACTACATATTCTTTTCCTTCTACTCTGAACTTACCCGCTTCTTTGCACTTGGCCTCAGATCCGTAATGAACGAAATCTTCATAAGCAATTACTTCGGCACGAATAAAGCCTTTCTCAAAATCGGTATGAATAACACCCGCAGCTTGTGGAGCGGTAGCACCAATGTTAATTGTCCAAGCACGAACTTCTTTCACACCTGCGGTAAAATAAGTTTGTTGTTTCAATAATTTATAAGCCGCACGAATCAAGACAGAAGCACCCGGCTCTTCTAATCCCATGTCTTCTAGAAAAACCTGACGTTCTTCATAGCTTTCCAATTCGGTAATATCAGCCTCAGCTCCTACTGAAAGCACAATCACTTCAGCTTCTTCATCTTTAACCAATTCACGAACTTGATCTACATATTTATTTCCATTTACAGCCGAACTTTCATCCACATTACAAACATATAAAACTGGTTTTGCTGTAATCAATTGAAAACTTTCCATCAAAACTTCTTCATCGTTACTTTGAGGAAAAATGGTTCTTGCTGATTTAGCCTGCAAAAGCGCTTCTCTAATTCTATCCAATAGAGCTTTTTCGGTTTGTGCTTCTTTGTTTCCGGTTTTAGCCGCACGATTTACTTTTTCCAAACGTTTTTCAACGTTCTCTAAGTCTTTTAACTGCAATTCGATATCGATAGTTTCTTTATCACGAATAGGATTCACATTTCCATCTACGTGCACAATATTATCATTGTCAAAACAACGTAAAACGTGAATAATAGCATTACACTCTCTAATATTTCCTAAGAATTGATTTCCTAATCCCTCCCCTTTACTTGCTCCTTTTACCAATCCAGCAATATCAACGATATCCACTGTAGCCATTTGCACGCGTTCTGGCTTAACCAATTGCTCTAGTTTTTCAATTCTTGGATCGGGTACATTCACCACACCAATATTAGGTTCGATGGTACAAAAAGGGAAGTTTGCACTCTGCGCTTTGGCATTTGACAAACAATTGAATAAAGTTGATTTTCCAACATTAGGTAAGCCTACAATTCCTGCTTTCATAGTATATGTTTTTCCGAGAATCAAAAACCGACTCTCCTTTTAGCTATTACGTTTTTTTAAAGTTTGCAAATATAAGATTTATAATATCCTTGTTGAAGAACATTCTAACATTTATTAAAAGTTAACAACAAAATTTAAATACCATAAACATTTTTCAGTCATTTTGTTAAAATTTTATTTATATTTATCAAAAATTCAACTAAACAATAACCAAAAACCAAACAATTATGAAAAAACTATGTTTACTATTTTTTCTACTGTGCTCTTTTGTAGTTCTAGCACAAAAAGAAGTAACCGGAATTGTAAAAGATTCTGAAGGAAACCCAATCCCTGGAGTAAATATCATTGAAAAAGGCACTTCAAATGGTACATCAACAGATTTTGACGGTAGATACAAAATTAAGATTAACGAAAATTCTTCACTCACTTTTAGCTATGTTGGCTACAACACAGTAACCAAATCAACAGAAGGCAATGTACTAAACATAACATTATCCGCAGAAGGAGGACAAAACTTACAAGAAGTTGTAGTAACAGGTACCAGAACCGCACCAAGAAGCAACACGACTTCTGCTTTACCTATTGATGTACTTTCTTCTAAGGATTTAGTCTCAACAGGCCAAGCTACTTTTGACAAAGCCTTACAGTACAAAATACCTTCATTTAACACCGTACAAACTCCTGTAAATGATGCTACTTCATTACTTGACCCATATGAAATTAGAAATATGGGACCTAGTAGAACTTTAATTTTGATTAATGGCAAACGAAAAAACATGAGTTCACTTGTATATACACAAACCTCTCCAGGTCGTGGTGAGACAGGAGCTGATATCTCAGCAATACCAACAGATGCCATCGAAAGAGTGGAAATTCTTCGTGATGGAGCATCAGCACAATACGGGTCTGACGCGATTGCAGGTGTAATGAACATCATATTGAAAAAGAATGCTTCACTCGGATCAGTCACTTTGCGCTCAGGAATAACTAGCGAAGGAGATGGAGAAATGCTTGGCATAAGTTTAAACAATGGCTCTACTGTTGGCGAAAAAGGTTTTATCAACTATACTGTTGATTTCTCAAAAGTAGCGTTAGCAAACAGACCTGGAAGAGTTAATGCAGATGGAGAAATTGCTGATTTTGGAGCTGATCCTGCAGCTGTGAATGCTTTTCTTGCTCTTAAACCAGACGCTGGAAACATTAATGGTTCACCAGAAACTGCTGCAGCTAAATTTTTAATTAACGGCGGAATTGACATTAACGAAACCGATCAAATCTATTATAACGCTGCATATGTTTACAAAAAAGTAAATTCTTTTGCCAACTACAGAACACCGTATTGGAGACCTGTAGCTGACATGCCCTACTTAGCAACATTATTTGGTGATGGCACTCCAGCATCATACCAAGGATATGTACCAACATTTGAAGGCGACCTAAACGACTACAACGCGACAATAGGTTATAAATCAACAAAAAATGGCTGGAACACAGATGTAAGTTTGACCACAGGAGGAAATACTCAAATATACACGGTGTCGAATTCTCAAAACAGATCATTTATTGATACTAATGGTAATGATTCGAAAGATCCTGGAGAAGACTTTTTATATGGAATTTCCACTCCCATTACTTTTAAACCAGGTGGAACATCATTTAATCACTATGTTGGGAATATAGATGTTTCAAAAAATTTAACCGATCAATTTAGTATAGGATTTGGATCAGAATTTAGAACTGAAAACTTTGAAATTTTCGAAGGTGATGTTGCTTCCTATATTGGAAATAGAAGCGGAGCTGATTCATTTCAAGGTAATACTCCAGAGAATTCTGGCAAATTCAACAGATACAACTTGGGTGTTTATCTAGACTTAGCATACGATGTTACAAAAGATTTTTTACTTAACGGAACTGTACGATATGAAGATTATAGTGATTTTGGAAGTGCTACGGTTTGGAAAGCAAGTACAAGGTATAAGTTTTCTGATGACAAAGTGACATTAAGAGCATCTTTATCGACAGGATTTAGAGCTCCTTCATTACATCAAATTTATACTCAAAAATCACAATCATCATTTGTTCCAGGACAGGGAATTGTTGTACAAGGTTTAATTAACAACGTTTCATCAGCAGCTAGAGCAAGCGGTGTTCCAAAATTAGACTCTGAGAACTCAAGAAATTTCACAGCAGGAATAGGTTTAAAACCGAACAAAAATTTCAATCTTACGATAGATTATTACGATATCAAAGTTAAAGACAGAATTGTTCTAGGAAATCCAATTACATTTTCCCCAACCAACACATCGGCATTTTTTGTTAACGGAATCGATTCAAGAACCTCTGGTATTGATCTTGTTGCAGGATACAAAAATTTAATAGTAGGACCAGGAAAAATGGGCTTTAATTTATCTGGTAATTACACCTTAAAAAATGAAATTGATGGGCCGGTTAAAAATCCAGCAAGTGTAGCAGCAGTTAATCAATCTGTTATTGACGCAACTCAGGAAGCTCTATTATTTACTTCAAGACCTATCTTCAAAGTTATTGGTGGTGCTGAATATGAGATTGGAAAATTTGGATTCACAGTAAACAACACCTTATTTGGACCTACAAAATTTAAAAATGCTGGTATGTCAAGCGATTTAAAAGTTGAATTCTTAACAAAAATGGTTACTGACTTAGGAATAAACTTTGCAGCAAACGACAAACTAACTATTGCTTTGAATGTAAACAACCTTTTAAATGTTTTACCAGAATGGAAATTTAAAGCTGAAAATGCCGCTGGACAAGCAATCTTAAATGACCCAGCGCAAACTAGAGCACAATTCAACTTAGTTACATTTAACGGTCGTTATTCTCAAATGACTTATGATGGATACCATTTTAGTCAATTAGGAACGATGATGAATTTATCTTTAAATTATAAATTCTAATTAATATAAAAGTTCATTTTAAAAAGGGTTGTCAATTGACAACCCTTTTCTTTTAAAAAAATGATTATATTTATTATTCAAAAACAACTAATTATGTCTGAGCTATATAATGATAAAATGGCTAGCGTTTATGACGCCATGTATCAAACTTTTATTGATTATAATGAGGAGTATCACTTTTACAACGATATTCTACAAAACAACCGTTGTCATTCTGTACTTGAACTAGGAAGCGGTACAGGAAACTTAGCCCTACGTTTTTTTCAAAACAATCAAAAATATTTGGGTCTAGATGCTAGCGAGGATATGATCGCAATTGCAAAAAAAAGGACTTCGAAAAGTACGTTTATTCATGGCGACATGAGAGAGTTTACATTAGGAAATCCCGTTGATTCCATCCTCATCACAGGTCGTTCTACCAGCTATTTAATTTCTAATGAAGATGTGTATTATTGTTTTGATTCTGTTCATCAAAACCTTAATGATGAAGGCATATTTGTGTTTGACTTTATTGATGCAAATCGCTACATCCCTTACACCGAAAACAACAAGAGCATTCTACATCAAGCAGATTGTAACGGAATTCCCCATTATAGAGACAGCAATTGGAAACTTACCATGTCGGATAATTTTTTAATGGAATGGACAGCGACTTATTACACAATACTCAATAATGAAAAAGAAATAATTGCAGAAGATTTTTCTACGGTTAGAGTTTTTACATTAAACGAAATACAGCTTTTTCTTTACATGAAAGGGTTTGAAGTCCTTGAAATCATTGATAGAAAAACCTATGCTTACGACACTTACGTTATTGTAGCAAAAAAAAGAAACGAACCAAATTTTCATAGTCTCAAATAAAATTACATTTTATTCTCGATAATTGTAATAATTCGCTGTTCCTCATCTGTAGCTATTAAACCCGAGAAATCCCAATAGTTGGTCAAGATACTATTTCCTTTATTAATTAGTGCTTTATTTTTAAAAACTTGTGGCTCTCGATAGGTGTAATTTTGGTTACTAAAATTGGTAGTTACCAAATAATTACTAACCTCAATGTTTTTAGTTTCTTTTTTATAAACTTTTTCAAAACCAATCTCTTCTTTAGAACTTACTAAAAAATAATTAGTATCCTCTACTCTATAGGTGGCCTTAAAATTAGACATATAAATATTTTTAGCTCCAACTTTAGCAACGCTTGTTTTTCTTGCCAAACTAATTTCAGATATTTTAGAACTTACTTCTATGATCAACTTTTTCTGATTATCATAAATAATCTTAAATTCGTCCAGCAAGCCTTTCGAATTATCTAAAGGAGTAGCTGTCAAAACATAATAGGCATCATTTTCAGAATAAGAACGAACCAAAAAATAGTAATTATCCTTGGCCTTTGGATCTAAAATTGGCGCTAAGTACTTAAACGTATAATAATTCTCCATGATATTATTGAGATTATACCCTAACAAATCAGCACTTACCTCCTCTTCTACCACGCCAAAAGAACGATTTTGCTCTACTAAGATAGTTGAATTTAATTTTTTTTGATCGCCTACAATCTGAAAGTTCAACAAACCATCTGTATAATAAGAGTGAACACCGTTGAGCTTAAAAAACTCACGACAATATACTTTTAAACGGGCAGGAATATTGAATTTTTTTATAGAATTTGCCAACAAAGATTTTAGCAATTTCTGAGGATGCTGACGGGTAACTACCAATTCATCAAGTTTATTCAAACTACTTTTCAGATAAATAATAGTACCATTTTGTTTAAGTGTAGCAGGACGAACCGTAATCCCCACATAAGAAGGATGAGAAAACTGAAGATTTGAATTTCCATTGACTATAAAACTAACTTCCCCTTCCTTATTGCTCACAAGGATTTGTTTGGTTTTTGCTACCAAAACAGTCACATCTTCTATAGGAAGTTGTGAATCCATATCCTTAATTATCAAAGTTCTTTCTACTTTCTGAGCTAGAGAAACGGTGCTAGTCATTAATAAAAAGACAAAAAGCATTCTCTCCATGCGAAGTGATTTTATGTCTTACTAAATTTAGAAACTTTACAATTTGGGATAAAAATAAAAAAATTGTTGATAAAAAAAAGAAAAAAAAAGAAAATATGTTATTAAAAGGGGTTTTATTTTTTAAAAATTCACCTAAACAGTGATAAAAGTAAGAAAATAATAATAGTTATTAACAATTTAAAAACAAAAAAACCTGAGTAAAACTCAGGTTTTGATATGATAACAAGTAATAAATTATTCGTTATGTAAGAACGATTGTCTATTTAATAGTGTTTCTTCATCTTCTACATGATTATCATCAGGAATGCAGCAATCTACTGGACAAACCGCAGCGCATTGAGGCTCATCATGAAAACCTTTACATTCTGTACATTTCCCTGGAACAATATAGTACACTTCGTCAGAAATTGGTGTTTGTGGTGCTTCTGCATCAATTTCAGTACCATCAGGCAAAATTACTTTTCCTTTTAATTTGGTACCATCTTTATAACGCCAATCGTCTGCACCTTCATAAATTGCAGTATTTGGACATTCTGGTTCGCAAGCTCCACAGTTAATGCATTCGTCTGTAATAATAATTGCCATCTTTAACTAAATTTTTTAATTAAAATTTAAAGTAATTGTTTTTGTATTCAATTTTCACAATAAAAAAACAACTGTTGTCATTAGCTTCTAAAAAGCTTATTTTTGTGCAAAATTACAATCAAAAGATTTCATACACAAGCAATATGACATTAGAAACAAAAAAAAGTAAATTTGTTGAATTAGGAAAATTCTTGAATCAATTTTCTTCTATAGAAAATCCCTCAAAAAATGATGTTTTGGGTAATGATTTATTTTTTGACGAATGTCTTAATCTAATTGCTCTTTCTCAGTCGCATAATGGCTGGTATACTCCAGAACAAGTATGTTTTACTTTTCAATCATGGGCAAAAGCATTAACCCAAGAAAAACTAGACCAATGGCTTTTTAAGTATGATTTTACAGATAAACAGCCTAAAACAATTTCCTTGATTCTCGCTGGAAATATTCCTTTGGTCGGTTTTCATGATTTTTTATCAGTGTTGATTTCTGGACATCGTGTATTAGTAAAAACTTCTTCGAATGATCAGCATTTACTTCCGTTTATAGCTAAATACCTAATTCATATAGCTCCTGAATTCAAAGATAGCATCACTTTCGTTGAAGGAAAGCTAGAAAATTTTGATGCGGTCATCGCCACAGGAAGCAACAACACTGCACGCTATTTTGAATACTACTTCAAAGACAAGCCTTCGATCATACGAAAAAACAGAAACTCAGTAGCAGTTTTAACAGGAAATGAAACCAAAGAACAATTGGAGGCATTAGGCGAAGACATCTTTCGTTACTTTGGACTTGGTTGTCGCAACGTTTCAAAACTTTTTGTACCAAAAGACTATTCGTTTGTTCCTTTTTTCGAAGCCATTTTCAAACACAAAGAAGTCATTGAATATGAAAAATATGCTAACAATTACGATTATAACAAAGCTGTATTTTTAATGAGTAATTTCAAACTCCTAGATAATGGATTTTTGACCCTAAAAGAAGATTCTGGTTTTGGTTCTCCAATCTCTAGTGTGTTCTATGAATTTTACGAAAACGTTGGAGTTTTGCTACAACGCTTAGAGGATGAAAATGAGCACATTCAATGTATCGTTTCAGATCAATTAACTCCCAATAGCATCCCTTTTGGATGCACTCAAAGTCCTGAATTATGGGATTATGCTGATAATGTAGATACAATTTCATTTTTACTAACAATAAAGTAAAAAATTGTAAAATTATTTCGAATAATTCAGCTTGTTTTCAAGTATGAATGTCGAAATTTGCATTTTTAAATTTTAGGATACTAAACAACCATGAAAAAACACAACTACAGCGCAGGACCAAGTATTTTAACACCAGAAGTTTTTGAGAAATCAGCTCAAGCTATTTTAGATTTTAACAATTCAGGATTATCCATTTTAGAAATTTCCCACCGCAGTAAAGACTTCGTTGCCGTAATGGAAGAAGCTAGAGCTCTTGCTTTAGATTTATTGGGTCTAACCGGCAAAGGTTACCAAGCTTTATTCTTGGCTGGAGGAGCTAGTTTAGAGTTTATTATGGCGCCTTATAACTTAATGAAAGAAGGGGGCAAAGCTGCCTATTTAGACTCTGGAACTTGGGCTAGTGCTGCCATTAAAGAAGCAAAAGCTTTTGGAGAAACCGTTATCGTGGCTTCATCTAAAGAACAAAATTACAATCATATTCCAAAAGGATATACGGTGCCTGAAGATGCAGATTATTTTCACTGCACGAGCAACAACACCATTTTTGGAACCCAAATGAAAGAATTTCCAAAATTGAATATTCCAGTTGTATGTGATATGAGTTCGGATATTTTTTCACGTGTTTTAGATTTTACTCAATTTGATATCATTTATGCAGGGGCTCAAAAAAATATGGGACCAGCAGGAACAACTTTAGTAGTGATTAAAGAAGAAGTTTTGGGTAAAAACGGTCGAGTGATTCCAAGTATGTTGGATTATGCCAAACATATCAAAGCAGAAAGTATGTACAATACTCCGCCTGTTTTCCCAGTATATACTTCGCTATTGACTTTGCAATGGTTGAAAAACTTGGGAGGTGTAGCAGCTATCGAAAAAATCAATAACGAAAAAGCAGCTTTATTGTACAATGAAATCGACAGAAATCCATTGTTTAGAGGAACAGCTGCTGTAGAAGACCGTTCGAATATGAACGTTACTTTCTTACTGAACGACGAAGCCCATAAAGATACTTTTGACGCGATGTGGAAAGCCGCTAACATTTCAGGGCTTCCAGGACACCGTTCTGTAGGGGGATATAGAGCGTCTATCTATAATGCGATGCCAATAGAAAGTGTTCAAGTTTTGGTTGATGTTATGAAAGCTTTGGAAGCGGCGGTTTAATCGCTTACAACAAATTTTCTTGAAAGCACAACTCCCCTAGCCCCGATAGTAGTGGATATCCTTTTCTATTTTTTCTTTAAAAATAGAAAAGATAAGAACGGATAGCGGGATTAGCTCCTAAAAAAAATAAAAATAGTATAGTTGATTCTTTGGCACAAACAAGGAATTAGAGAAACAAAATAAAAACAAAATGAAAGTATTAGCCAATGACGGAATTTCAAAAAGTGGAATTCTAGCTTTAGAAAAAGGTGGTTTTGAAGTAATCACTACAAAAGTGGCGCAAGAACAAGTGGCCAATTTTATTAATGAAAACAACGTTAGCGTAATCTTGGTAAGAAGTGCCACCAAAGTGCGCAAAGACATTATCGATGCTTGTCCTGGTATCAAAATTATTGGTCGTGGCGGTGTTGGTATGGATAATATTGATGTGGACTATGCAAAAAGTAAAGGAATTCACGTAATCAATACGCCTGCTTCTTCATCAGAATCAGTGGCGGAATTGGTTTTTGGACATTTATTTACTGGGGTTCGTTTTTTACACGATTCTAACAGAAATATGCCTCTTGAAGGAGACTCAAATTTTGATGGTTTGAAAAAAGCCTATGCTAATGGTACTGAACTAAGAGGAAAAACTTTAGGAATTGTAGGTATTGGACGTATTGGTCAAGCTACCGCAAAAATGGCTTTAGGACTAGGTATGAAAGTTATCGCTGCCGATAGCTTTATCCCTCAAGTTGATATTAAAGTGGAGTTTTTTGATGGGCAATCTATAACAACTACAATTGTTTCTCAATCTTTGGAATCATTGTTTCAAGAAGCAGACTTTATTACTTTACACGTACCAGCTCAAAACGGGTATATCATTGGCGAAGAACAATTGGCTACCATGAAAGACGGTGTAGGAATTGTAAACTGCGCTCGTGGTGGAGTAATTGACGAAGTTGCTTTAGTAAAAGCTTTGGACAGCGGAAAAGTAGCTTTTGCAGGTTTAGATGTTTTTGAAAGCGAGCCAAAACCAGAAATGGCAATTTTAATGCATACTAAAATTTCGTTGACGCCTCATATTGGTGCAGCTACAGGCGAAGCTCAAGACAGAATTGGAACAGAATTAGCCTCACAAATTATTGCCTTGTTAGGATAATCATAAGTCTTCAATATACCAAAAGGGTAATTTATTAACAGTAGTTATAAATTACCCTTTTTTATTTAAATTTGAGAATACTTTAAATCTAAAATCCTATGTTTGAACAATTAACACAATTAGTGCAGCAATTTGGAGATGATGCCGTTGTAAAAAACAATGCCATTCCGAATGAGCAAAACGAAGCTGTCCTGCAAGAAGCTGGAAGTTCCATTTTTTCAAGTTTACAAAAGATGGCTTCTGAAGGAGGAGTTGAACAATTGGCAGGTTTGCTTCAAGGCAATAATGCTCAGGATAGTTCGAATCCTGCAGTGCAACAAATTACACAACAACTCACTGGCAGTTTGAGTGAAAAATTCGGAATAAGTGGAGAAACTGCTTCAGGAGTAGCAGGAAGTATGATTCCAAAAATACTTGGTAGTTTGGTAGGCAAAGCCAATGATCCAAACGATAGTTTTCAAATTTCGGATATCATTGGCGCAATTGCTGGTAATAGTGAGCAAGCAGGCGGTATTATGGATACCATTTCTAAATACGGAACACAATTTGGTTTAGATCAAAATGCAGATGGCAAAGTTGACCTTAGTGATGCTATGAGTATGACCAAAAGCAGTGGTGGAATTGGAGGAATACTAGGTAAATTATTTGGTAAATAAAAAGCTAATAACAGCATAAAAACGTCATTATCTATATAGAAATGGCGTTTTTTATGATAGAATTTAGAATTTTCAAGCTCAGATTTTGTAAATTTCGATTTCAATACTTTAGCCATGAAAAAGATAGCTTTTATAATCGTTCTTATAGCAATAATTGGCGCTTGTTCAACTCCAAAAAACAATCTTGCCTCACATCCTGCCACCAATCCGGTCAAAGGAGATACCGTAAGAATTGCAAATGATTCTCTAGAATATGAGGTCATCATTATTGATCCAGGTTTTAATACTTGGTTGAATTCTGTTGCGTTTCCAAGAGGCTACTATGCTCAATTTTATTTAGAAAATAAAAATCGATTTTATATTACTGAATGGAACAATAGAGTGCAACAACCATTTCGATTTGATCCAAATTTGTATCTAATGACCATTAATTATGAACCTCAAATAAATTATGGATACGAAGTCAATTATCTAATCTATAACTACATGATTTATTTTCAAAATCGATACCAGCAAAAGCTATTTGGCAATGTCCCGATACGATAATCTTAGTATATTTGTACAATTGACACTTTAGAATGAAAAAATTAAAAGAACGCTGGGGAATAGAAAGTAACTTTCAACTAACATTAATTTTTATTGTTTTTGCAATCACTGGTTCAACATCCGCATGGTTATCTAAACCTTTTTGCTTTTGGTTGGGCATTACCAAAGCCGATTTAGGGTTTTGGTTCACTCCTATCCGACTCCTACTCATTTTCCCAATTTATCAAGTGCTTTTGGTTTTAATTGGATTTTTATTTGGACAATTTCAATTCTTTTGGGCTTTCGAAAAAAAAATGCTCCGAAGCATGGGATTTGGTTTTCTATTCAAAACATAAAAAAAAGCTTCATTATTGAAGCTTTTTTTGTTAG
Source organism: Flavobacterium polysaccharolyticum (assembly GCF_038739875.1). Classification (NCBI taxonomy): domain Bacteria; kingdom Pseudomonadati; phylum Bacteroidota; class Flavobacteriia; order Flavobacteriales; family Flavobacteriaceae; genus Flavobacterium; species Flavobacterium polysaccharolyticum. The sequence continues at coordinate 67,442 of NZ_JBCGDP010000020.1, read as the reverse complement.
TATTAATTAAGAAGTTTTGTCTTTTTTAATAAGATAAGTATATATCCAGGTTAAAGTAAAAGTTGGAATAACATCCGAGAAAGGAAAAACTTCTTCTATAAATGTAATCGCTCCTGCTACTTTTCCAACACTTCCTTTATACATCCTGGTCATTAAAAAACCCGCTAAAGGTGCCCAAATCACATCTGAGAATTCACCAATCATTGGTATGGAAAAAGATAGCATCCCGATAGCATCAAACAAGATACTCAAGAATAAATGTCTTCTTTTCTGAGAAGCTTCGGCGTTAATTTCTGCTTGGTTTATCATTTTTGATTTTTTGAAAAAGTCCAAACAAAAATAGTGCCTTTTATTCTTGTTTGATCATATTGAAGAAATCATTTCTATTTTCTTTTTCATTAAAAATACCTCCATATTGAATGGTAGAGGTAAAACTAGTTTCATCCTTAATTCCGCGACTTGACACACACAAGTGCTTTGCTTCCATAACAATGATAACATTATCAGTCTCTAAAACAGTTTTTAATTCATTAAAAATCTGCATAATTAATCGCTCTTGTACTTGGGGACGACGAGAATAATAATCGACGATTCGGTTCAATTTGGATAAACCAATAACTTTTCCGCTAGAAACATACCCTATGTGGGCTTTACCTACAATTGGTAAAAAATGATGCTCACACGTTGAGTTAAAATTAATATTGGCCTCAACCAGCATTTTGTCGTATTGGTAGCTATTTTCGAAAACGGAAATTTTAGGTTTGTTTTTAGGATCTAACCCACTGAAAATTTCTTGAATGTACATTTTGGCCACTCGAAAAGGAGTTCCGCTCAAGCTATCATCCGTCATGTCCAATCCCATTTCTTCCATAATGGCGTGAAAATGATGTTCAATTCGTTGCATTTTCTCGGTATCCGATTTTAGAAATGCGTCAGCTCTAAGAGGAGTATCTGCGCTAGTGGCTTGGTGATTATCACCTAAAATTTCAATTAATTCTCTGTCTAATACTGTGTTCATCTTTTAGGTGTTATTTATTTTAATAATGTAGTAAACGATTCAGAAAGTTTGTTCATTTTTGGAGTAATGACGTAATGACAATACGACTGTTCCTTATTGAGTTGATAATAGTTTTGATGGTACGTTTCGGCTGAATAAAACGTAGTAACAGGAGAAAGCTGAGTAACGATAGGTGAATCGAAAACTTTAGCTTCTTCTAATTGCTGGATATAGGTCTCAGCTAATAACTTCTGATTGTCCGAATGATAAAAAATTTCACTGCGGTATTGTGTTCCTTCATCAGCTCCTTGACGATTCAATGTAGTAGGATTATGTGTCGCAAAAAACACTTCCAATAAGGATTCAAAAGCAATTAAGTCCTCATCGAATGTAACTTGAATAGCTTCTGCGTGTCCTGTTGTACCTGTGCATATTTGTTGATAGGTTGGATTTTCAACAGTACCTCCAATATAACCCGATACTACCAACTCTACTCCTTTGAGTTGTAAAAAAACAGCTTCGGTACACCAAAAACAGCCTCCAGCAAATGTTGCAATTGATTTATTCATTAAAATTGAATTATAATTTTGTTTAACAAAAGTAGCAATTAATTAAACAAAAAAAATCATTTAACTAAATATTAATAAATGTTACTATAAAGAAATTTTATAATAGTTGAGTGGCTTACAAAATCTTTGTTTCTTTGTAAAAACACTTTCGAATGATACAAGCAAAAAATATACATAAATTCTACGACCAACTTGAAGTTTTAAAAGGAGTAGATTTACATATCTCTAAAGGAGAAATTGTATCCATTGTAGGGGCTTCTGGAGCTGGAAAAACTACTTTGCTTCAAATTTTGGGGACATTAGACAGACCTAGTAAATTGGACAATTCCAGTTTGTTAATCAACGGTGAAGATGTTTTAAACATGAATGACAAAGCCTTATCCCGATTTCGTAATTTAAATTTAGGTTTCATCTTTCAATTCCATCAATTATTACCTGAGTTTACTGCTCTGGAAAACGTTTGTATTCCAGCCTTTATAGCTGGAAAAAACAAATCTGAAACAGAACTAGAAGCTAATAAAATATTAGATTTTTTGGGATTATCACATCGTATACATCACAAACCCAACGAACTTTCTGGTGGAGAACAGCAACGAGTGGCGGTAGCTAGAGCACTGATAAATAAACCCGACATTATATTTGCTGACGAACCTTCAGGGAATTTGGATACAGTTTCTGCCGAAAATTTACATCAATTGTTTTTTAAACTTAGAAACGAATTGGGACAAACCTTTGTAATTGTTACGCACAATGAAGATTTGGCCAACATGGCTGACAGAAAATTGGTAATGGTAGATGGCCAAATTAGCAGCAAATAATTAAAACCAACTATAGTTAAATCCTAAACATGACCGAGGCTGAACTCAAAGACTTTCTAGACCAAAAAGTTGTACAATACAACACCCTAGATTTCATAGAAAGTGATCCTGTTCAAATTCCGCATCTATTTACTCAAAAAGAAGATATTGAAATTGCAGGTTTTTTAAGCGCAACTATCGCTTGGGGTAATCGAAAAATGATTATCAAAAACAGTCATAAAATGATGGATTTGATGGGGAATTCACCTTATGATTTCGTTTTATCGCATTCTGAAAATCAATTAGATAGCCTAGATCAATTTGTGCATAGAACCTTTAACGGACAAGACTTCAAGGCGTTTGTAAAAGGATTACAACATATATACACCCATCACGGTGGATTAGAAACCGTATTCACTCAACATCAAGAAACCACAAGTACCCAAAAAAGTATTCATGAATTTAAAAAAATCTTTTTTGAAGCGAATCAACCCCAAAGAAGTCAAAAACACATATCGGATCCACTGAATAATTCCGCAGCAAAGAGAATTAACATGTATTTGCGATGGATGTGTCGGCAAGATACTAAAGGTGTTGACTTAGGCATTTGGAAAAGCATCCCCCCTTCTAAACTTTCGTGTCCGCTTGATGTTCATTCTGGAAATGTAGCAAGAAAACTAGGTCTTTTAACCAGAAAACAAAATGATGCTAAAGCACTAAATGAACTCGACACCCAGCTTCGACATTTAGACCCAAAAGATCCAGTTAAATATGATTTTGCTTTGTTTGGCTTAGGAGTTTTTGAAGGATTCTAAAAATAACAAGCTAACTATAAGACACTTACAACTATTATCACTATCTTTGAGTTACATTTATTTCTCTCTTATGAAAGAATTCTTGTCCAACATAACTTCTAACTCAATATTTGTACTGGCAATTGTAATAATTGTTTTGGTAATAGCTATGACCTTATTCAAAGCAATTTGCAAAAGGAATCTTCAAAAAAACCAACAAAAAACACTCCCTCTTATCAAACATTTCTTAATCGATATTGTAAAAAATCACGATAATAAAGAATTTATTAGACAAAAAATAAAGGAAATAAAAAGAAAAATACCTCTTCGAGCAACATGGTGCAAAGAAATGATGATAGACGAAATGATTCTTATAAAAAAGAAATTAAGTCCCGAAGAAGCAGAAACAATAACGCTAATATACCGAACACTCAAACTTTATAAATTTTCTTCAAGTTTAATCAATGACAACAAAATTTATAAAAAATGCCTTGGTTTCTATCATTACGAAACTATGAGTTATTCTAATGGAATAAATAAAATTATACCTTATTTAAAAAACAAAAATCAACTGATCCAATCCAACGCGAGTGTTGCCTACCTCTCGCTAACCAATATTTCTATTGAGAATACCCTTTATAAAAGTAAAAAAAGAATTAAACGAAATAAAGAAAAAGTAGAGAACCTGTTTTACATCCAAAAATATCCTTACAACAGCAATATTGATTTTTGGTTAAAGGCAAAAAAAACTTCCATTTTATTGTTAGGTCTAAAAATTGCCGCTCATGAAAGCAATGGAAACGACACAGCAGCTATCATTCAATTACTTTCACACAAAAGCAATACTGTGAAAAATGAAACGCTTATCACGATTAGAAAGCTTCATATACAAGAAGCCGAAGACAAAATTCTATCCATATTAAATCAATTTTCGCCTTCACTTCAAGAGCAAAGTTTACAGACTCTAAAAGTCATTGGTACGAATAAAACAATAGAATACATTCAAAACAGAATGTCTTATTTCGACAATTTAGAACTTAAAATTACCGCAACTGATTGCTTGGAAACGTTACTAATGAAAGAAAAAATTATAACTAGCTAATTCCATCATCAAGAGGTATACTACGAAGGAACAATTCAAAGAAAATAGTATTTACAGCTTATATTAGTATCTTTGCCAAAAAAATAATGCAAATGAGCACCTTCGAGCAATTCAACCTTCCTAAATCTTTACAAAAAGCAATTGATGAAATAGGATTTACCTCTCCTACTCCCATACAAGAAAAAACCTTTTCGGTAATTATGTCTGGAAGAGATATGATGGGAATTGCACAAACTGGAACCGGTAAAACTTTTGCTTACCTAATTCCACTATTAAAACTGTATAAGTTTACCAATACCAATACCCCAAAAATCGTCATCCTTGTCCCTACCCGAGAATTGGTCGTTCAAGTCGTGGAAGAAGTAGAAAAATTAACCAAATACATGTCGGTTAAAACCCTCGGGATTTACGGAGGTGTAAATATCAATACCCAAAAGAAAGCAGTTTATGAAGGTGTCGATATTTTAGTAGGAACTCCAGGTAGAACCATGGATTTGGCTTTGGATGCCGTAGTACGCTTTGATGAAACCCAAAAATTAGTCATAGATGAATTCGATGAAATGCTTAATTTAGGTTTTCGTACACAATTAACTGCTTTGTTGGCGATGATGAAAACCAAGCGTCAGAATATTCTATTTTCGGCCACCATGACCGATGAAGTAGACGATGTGCTGAATGACTATTTCGATTTCCCAGAAGAAGTAACCCTTGCCGCCTCAGGAACACCGTTGGAGAATATCGAACAAATCACCTACAATGTTCCTAATTTTAATACCAAAATCAATCTTCTTCAGCATTTGTTAGAAAAGAACGAAGACATGAGCAGAGTACTAGTTTTTGTGAACAATAAAAAAATCTCGGATATGCTTTTCAATCGAATAGAGGAAGTATTCGAAGGACAATTTGGAATCATCCATTCTAACAAATCGCAAAACTATCGATTGAGTACGATGGCAGAATTTCAAGAAGGAAACTTGAGAGGTTTGATCACTACCGACATTATGGCGAGAGGTTTAGATATTTCGAACATCACACATGTCATCAACTTCGAAATGCCTGAGTTACCAGAACTCTACATGCACCGTATTGGTAGAACCGGTAGAGCCGATGCCACAGGAACCGCGATTAGTTTTGTAACGCCTCGTGAAGAAGAAGCAAAAATTGAAGTCGAAGTCCTGATGAATATGGAATTACCCATCGCTGATTTTCCAGAAGTAGTCGAAGTATCAACCAAATTGATTGAACCCGAAAAAGACCGTCAACCCATTAAGTTTTTAATGAAAAAAGTGAAATTAGAGGGAGATGGTGCTTTTCATGAAAAAAGCAAAAAGAACAAAAAAATAAATCTTGGTGGTCCATCAAAAACAAAAAAGAAAACACATGGTTCTGTTAACAGAAATATGCTAAAAACAAGAGCCAAAAAACGCAAAGACTCCAACAAATAAGCAATAAATAGTAAAGCCACGAATTCACAAATTAATAAAATTGGTGAATTCGTGGCTTTAACTTGATTGTTTTAAATAGATTACAAACGCTTTTCAAAAAGCAAATAAACAGGCTCACAAACCGAAATTCTTTTTTCAGTATCTGTTAAACCACCGGTGTTTTTATCTCTTTTAAAAACCACCACTTCATTACTAAATTGATTGGCTACCAATAATAAATTGCCTGTTGGATCTATCACAAAACTTCTAGGTCCTTTCCCTAAAGTACTTACCGTTTCTTTAAACTCTAATTTACCATTCTTCAACACTTTAAAAATAGAAATGGTGTTAGCCTCTCCTCTATTAGTAGCATACAAAAACTTCCCATCTGGTGATAACGCAATGGCTGCCGCACGAAAATCACCTTTGTAATCTCTCGCCATTACCGAAGTATCTTCTACCAAAGTCAATTCTCCTTTAGCAAAACCATACGTCAACAACCCACCATCCAATTCATTCAAAACATAAACATATTTCCCGTCTTCATCAAACGTTAAATGACGTGGGCCACCACCTGGCTTAACACTCACACTGCTTTTGAAAGTCAAAATATCCTTGCTCGCATCAGCATTGTAGCTATACACATAAATTTTATCAGTACCCAAATCAACGGCCAAAACGTACTTATGATCTGGAGAAAAAGCCACCATATGCATATGCGAAGCTTCTTGACGCTCCTTATTTGGACCACTGCCAGAAAGTTGCACTACTTGTTTAGCATCAGTCAAACTTCCATCAGCATTTTTAAAGAAAACAGTAATACTTCCACCAGAATAATTGGCTGTAATTACATTCTTATCATCCGTAATAATGTGACATGGATCGGCACCTTTGGTCGCTTGTTTATTCAACATAATCATCTTACCTGCTTTCCCATCATAATTAAATGAAGTAGCCGTGCTTGTTGCCCCTGATTCGTTCACCGCATAAAGATGTTTATTGTCCGAAGAAAGAGCCAAATAGCTTGGATTTTGAATGTTAACGGTAGTTCCGTGCAACAACGAATTCCCAGAGTTTACTTCAAATTTATAATTATAAATCCCTTTATTTTCACATTTATTAGTGTAAGTACCCACAAGTAAGTGGTAAATATCCTGCTGAGCGCGAACTGTTGTAAATAAAGAAACAAAAACTAGCGCAAAAATCTTGCTTTTCATGTATGTAAAATTTATTTGTTAGTGGACATAATATGATATCGCGCTATACTTAGAACAAATGCGATTCCATCATATGTCTTTTTTTAGTGTCGCGAAATTACTCATTATTTCAATACCTCGAAACAAATTACTCCATTTTGAAAAAACCAAACTTCATCTCCCATATATAGGTACAAATTCGTATTTTTGAGCGATCAATCTGAGTTCTTTTATATTTAGGAGCAGAAACAAAAGGTTTTATTGTCGGCATCGTCCCGCTCTCCGTTATATCTTTTTTTACACCCATCAGGTTTTTCAAACCTGCTAGTTGTAAAAAAAGGATGCCACTGCGATCGGGGCTAGAGAGCAACAAAAAGCATTTTCAGGAAACATCAAAAAAAAGAAACAACTAACCAAATTATAAGTAAACCAAACATAGAATGCAATTCAAACATCCAGAAATTCTATACTTTTTATTCCTTTTACTACTCCCTATTTTGGTGCATCTGTTCCAACTTAGAAAATTCAAAACAGAATATTTCACTAATGTCCGTTTCTTAAAAAAACTGACCATAGAATCCCGAAAAAGCTCCAAAATCAAAAAAAGGCTTTTATTAGCCACACGATTATTACTGCTCACAGGTTTAATCATAGCTTTTGCACAACCCTTCTTTGAAGCCAAAGACCATAAAAATGCCACCAACGAATTGTATATTATTCTAGACAATTCCTTCAGCATGCAAGCCAAAGGCAATCGGGGCGAACTACTCAAAAGAGCCGTACAAGAATTGCTAGAAGAAATTCCCGAAAGCACCACTTTCTCATTGCTAACCAACGATCAAACTTTTTGGAATACCAATATTAAATCCATTCAAAGTGAACTCCAAAATCTAAACTATTCAGCCATTCCTTTTAAAATAGATACGCAATTAGCCAAAATAAAAGCTAGAAAATCAGCCTTCAAAAAAGATATCGTAATCCTATCCGATGCCATTGGAATATCTCAAGAAGCAGCGCAAAAAACAGACAAAGAAGAAATAGTTTACTTCATACAATCTGAAGCCGAACAAAAAAACAATGTTGCAATCGACAGTGTCTATATCAACCAAACTCTCGATAACTTTTACGAAATAACGGTAGCTATCAGAGGATTTGGAGATGATTTTAATCCTTTGTCGATCGCTCTTTACAATCAAAATAAATTGATTGCAAAAACAATGGTTACACCAGACATCAAAAAGAAAACCGTCAACTTTACCATTCCAAGACAAGAATTCCATGGCTATGCCACCATCAATGACAAAGCGTTGACATACGACAATGACTATTTCTTTAGTATCAGTAAAAACAAAAAAATTAGCATTTTAAGTATCGGCGAATCTACAAAAAGCGAATTTTTATCCCGTATTTTCACTATAGAAGAATTCAATTACAGTAATTCAGAATTACGCACGCTGGATTACAACACCATCGAAAAACAAGCCACTATTGTACTCAATGAAATCCCTGAAATTCCACAAGCCTTGCAAACTACCTTACAAGCTTTTGTGAACAAAGGTGGTAATTTGGTCATAATCCCTTCCGAAAATTCCACAACAACAACGACCAATACTTTTCTAAAAAACCTTGGAAATATTCAGTTTATAGCTTCTGAAAACAACTCCAAACAAATTACCAAAATCAATTTTGATCATCCGCTTTTTAGTGGTGTATTCGAAAGTAAAATCACTAATTTTCAATATCCAAAAGCCGAAAAATCATTTGTAATCAAAAGTGCTTATCCAAGCATTCTTTCTTACGAAGACCAAACTGCTTTTCTGACGGCCATACCAAAATCTGTCGGGGCGGTTTTTATCTTCTCGGCACCTCTAAACCCAAAAAACAGTAACTTCCAGCAATCACCACTGATTGTTCCTGTGTTTTACAAAATGGGCATCAACAATAAAAATGCTTTGCTCTATGCCGCAACGATTGGCGACAACACCCCTTTTTGGGTAAATACTACTTTAACCAAAGAAGCTGTGCTGACTGTAAAAGGAAAAGAAGAGCAATTCATTCCTATACAACAAATGTTGGACAATAAAGTAAAACTAACCTTTGCTGACCTCCCCAAGAAATCAGGAAATTATACCATTTACAACAAAGAAATAGGAATAGAAAACATCTCATTCAATTATGCCCGAACAGAAAGTGATTTGAATCAAGTCAACACCAATTGGGATTCATCTTTTGATACAATGGACAGTATCAAAAGCGTTTTCAATACGTTACAAACCAATAGAACAGACTATCAACTTTGGAAATGGTTTCTTATCTTTGCCCTAGCGTTTTTACTGGCAGAAATGGCCATCATCCGATTTGTAAAATAACTAAAGTTTAAAAAAACTTATCTTCTATACCAATGAAAATTCTCCTTAGAGCAGCTACAATCATCGATTCTAAAAGTCCTTTTCACAATCAAACTATGGATATTCTAATCCATGACGGATACATCAAAAAAATAGGAATTGAACTATCAACAGATGAAGCCCAAGAAATTCAATTACCGCAATTACAAGTTTCATCAGGTTGGTTTGACAGCAGCGTATCCTTAGGAGAACCTGGTTTTGAAGATCGAGAAACCATTAGTAATGGATTAATCGTAGCTGCAAAAAGTGGATTCACAGCTATTGCGCTTCAGCCCAATTCTCATCCTGTTATTGACAATCAAGGACAGATTAATTTTGTTCTAAACAAAGCTCAACAAACGGTAACCAAACTCTACCCTATTGGTGCATTAACAGTAGGTAGCGAAGGAAAAGACATGGCAGAGCTTTTTGATATGAAAAAAGCTGGCGCTATTGCGTTTGGTGACTACAATAAAAGCTTGGACAATGCTAACTTATTAAAAATAGCTTTGCAATATGTACAAGATTTTGATGGACTAGTTATTGCTTTTGCCCAAGACGAAAAAATTAAAGGAAACGGTGTGGCCAACGAAGGCTTAGCCTCTACCCGATTAGGGCTAAAAGGCATTCCTGCTCTAGCCGAAGAATTACAAATAGCTAGAAACTTATTTTTATTAGAGTATACAGGAGGTAAATTGCATATTCCAACCATTTCAACACAAAAATCAGTTGCGTTACTAAAAGAAGCAAAAGCCAAAGGTTTACAAGTAAGCTGTAGTGTTAGCGTACATCATTTAGTATTAAACGAAGATCAATTGGATGGTTTTGATACTCGATATAAAGTAACACCACCGCTAAGAAGCGAATCGGATAGAAAAGCGTTACTAGAAGGAATTCTCGATGGAACAATTGATATGATTACAACTGATCATAATCCTATAGATATTGAACATAAAAAAATGGAATTTGACGGAGCTAAAAACGGTACTATTGGATTAGAAAGTGCCTTTGGAGCGTTGTCTACTGTTTTGCCAACAGCCGTAATCATCGAAAAATTAACCGCTGGAAAAATAACTTTTGGAATTCCGTCCCACTCCATCAACGAAGGAGAACCAGCTAATTTGACTCTTTTTACTACCGAAGGAGAAAGTGTTTTCACCAAAGAAAACATACTAACAAAATCTAAAAACTCAGCTTTTCTAGGACAAAAATTACAAGGAAAAGTGTATGGTTGTATCAACCAAGATCAAATGATTTTGAATCAATAATTATCCTAAATCACAACTAAAATGAATACATCAGACAACGGAAAGAATATCGCCATTGTAAGTTATCTTACCATTATTGGCGCCATTATTGCAATTTTTATGAACTCTGAAAAGAAAAATTCCTTTGCGGCTTTTCACATTCGTCAAGCGTTAGGGATTTTTGTTTCTTTCTTTTTAATTGGCTATTTCATTGGCTATTTTGATAGCTGGATGATATCGTCCGCCTTTTATGTTTTTTATTTTATCCTATGGATTTATGGCTTTGTAGCAGCATTACAAGGAGAGGCCAAACTTATTCCGCTTTTGGGAGAACAGTTTCAAAAGATTTTTAAAAACATAGAATAACATACATCAAATACATTTCATGAATTTATCCTTAGAGTACAAGATAAGAGAGCCTAAAGTTGTTTTAGCAGAAAATCCCGTATTGATTTTATTACACGGTTACGGCAGTAATGAAGCAGATTTATTCTCTTTTGCATCAGAATTGCCCGATCATTACTATATCATTTCTGCTAGAGCTCCTTATGATTTACAATACGGAAGTTATGCTTGGTATGCCATCAATTTTGATGCTGATCAAAACAAATTTTCGGATAACGATCAAGCTCGTGAATCTCGTGATCACATTGCAAGCTTTATTGACGAATTACTTCAAAATTACCCTATCAACAAAGAAGAAGTAACGCTTATTGGTTTTAGCCAAGGAGCTATTTTGAGTTATGCTGTAGCACTTTCTTATCCTGAAAAAGTAAAACAGATTGTTGCGATGAGCGGTTATTTGAATCCTGATATCATAGCTGAAGATTACTTAAAAAACAGTCTACATTCGTTGCGTATTTTTGCATCTCATGGCACAGTAGATCAAGTGATTCCTGTAGAATGGGCCAGAAAAACAGCTCCTTTTATCGAAAAATTAGGCGTTGCTATAACCTATAAAGAATACCCTATCGGACATGGTGTTTCTCCACAAAATTTTTATGACTTCAAAAATTGGTTGAAATAAACGAATAGTAGCACTTTCAAGTACCCAAAAAAAGCGGCTTTAATCAAACATTTAGAGCTGCTTTTTCATTACCGTTTCTACAAAAGGAACTCCCAAATAATCAATTGCAAGTTCTTCTACTATCTGCCATCCAAATTTTAGGTAAAAATCAACTCCAACTGGTGACGATGCTAAATAAATTTCAAAATGTCCGATGGCCAGTGCTTCCTTTTCAATATAACTTAACAACTTTGACCCAATTCCTTTCTTTGCATAATCAACATGGGTGTAGAAACCTATAATATAATCGTGATCTAAAGCAATTGTTCCTACTATTTTGGCCTCTAGTTTAGCACAAAACATTTGCTGTCTTAGGATTTTTTGTTGAATGGTTTCAATTGAATAATACCTTTTGAATATACTCCATTGCGCGTCAGAATAATGCGGTTTTAAATAAAATGTAGCATTATTTATAATCAAATCGCTAATTTCAGCAGCGTCATCTAAGGTTGCTCTTTCGATTATAAGAGTTGAATTCATCGATAAGAAATGTATAGAAATTATTTTTGATACAATAAAGATTGACTCACTTCAAAAGAAATCGTTTCGTCAGTATTAACGAAGTATTTTATAAGAACTTCTCCCCAATATTCGCCATCGCTAAAATCAGCAATAATCCATCGGTGATTCAAAATTTTGATTTTGTTAATTACAAATTTATTTGGTCCAATTGGATCTTGTCCTGTGTAAGGATTTCCTTTGGGATTGTTATTAAAATCTAATAATTTCTCAGTTACAACAGGAATTAATTTTTCGATTAAAATCGTTTTATCTGGGTTAGTCGCCTCAAAATAATTTTGTGCATTTTCATTTTTACCTAATGAAAAATAATTGGCATCATCCAATTTCAGTTCCACTTTTTTGATACTATCTCTAAGTTTGGTAGTGACTTTAATGAATTTTTCTTGCTCGAATTTTACTTCTTTATTCAAAAACATATAAGTATAAATATTGAATAAAACAGCCAATATAAAACCATAAAGTAGGAGTGATTTTTTCATTTTAAAATATTAAATTAAAGGGTAATAATTAAATTATCATAGGCCAAAAACACGTTTTCTGGCAATTGTTTTTGAACCTCTTCATGAAACCCTAGCAAATGACTAATATGTGTCAAATATGTCTTTTTAGGTTGTACTAAAGCGATAAAATCTAGTGCTTCTTGAAGATTAAAATGAGTGTTATGAGGTGTGATTCGTAAAGCATTCAAGACCAAAACGTCTAGATTTTTCAATTTTTCTACTTCTTCAGTCGCTACCGTTTTCACATCCGTCAAATAGGCAAAATCATCAACTCGGTATCCAAAAACCTGCAAATCGCCGTGCATTACATCAATAGGAATAACCGTTTTACCCCCCAACACAAAAGGTTGATTATTAATAACCTCAATAGTTTTTACAGAAGGAGCACCAGGATACCTGTTTTCGGTTTCAAAAACGTAATCAAAACGTTTTTTTAAATTTTCGATTACGCGTTGATGGGCATAAATAGGCATTTCGCCTTGTCTAAAATTAAACGGACGAATATCGTCTAAACCAGCAGTATGGTCAGAATGTTCATGAGTAAATAAAATTCCGTCTACTTTTTGACAATCCGATGCCAACATCTGCTGTCTAAAATCGGGACCGCAATCGATAACGTAAGAATGGTCTCCCCATGATATCCATAGTGAAACACGAAGTCTTTTATCCTTATAATCAGTGCTTTTACAAACAGGATGGGTACTCCCAATGATTGGAATTCCTTGAGAAGTGCCAGTACCTAAAAAATAGATGTTCAAAAGAGTGTTATTTTTTTACAAAAATAGAATTATTTATGATTCATTTCGAAATCGAATTAATTAACTTTGTCACAAAACACCACTATTTAGATTCAAAATGGATACAAAAAAAATCAAACTTAAGGGAGACAAAGTCATTGAGCAAATTCCATCGATAAAAGATAAAGCACTTCGAATAAATCTCAACGAAAATATTTACGGAACATTTGCTGAAATTGGTGCAGGACAAGAAACGGTGAGACATTTTTTTAGAGCAGGAGGTTCTTCTGGAACGATTGCAAAAGCAATGTCGGCTTATGATAAAGATTTTAGTGATGCGGTTTACGGAATCGAAGGAGATGGACGATATGTAACCGAAAGTCGTCTCAAAAAAATGTTGACTTTTGAAGGAGAATTGATTGAAGAACGTTTGAGTCGAGTAAAACACCCAAATAAATTATTTTTTAGCTACGCCAATACGGTAGCAACCATCGATTTTGCAAAACAATTCAAAGGCCACGGTTGGGTGGGAATACGCTACCAATTAGATCCTGAGGAAGCCTATAACGAAATCATCCTTCACATTCGTTTTAAAGAAACCGATTCCCGTTTGCAACAAGAAACTCTGGGAGTATTAGGTGTTAACTTAATCTATGGTGCTTTTTATAAATACAACGACCCTAAGAAATTATTACGTTACTTATATGATCACTTAGATAAAGATCAATTAGAGATTGATACCATCAACTTTTCTGGACCTCGATTTGCAGAAGTTGATAACCGATTGATGAGTTTACAATTGGTAAAAAACGGAATGACCGATGCTGTAATGTTCAATCCAGAAGGAAAAAACATTTTACCAGCAGCCATTTTATACAAAAAAAATATTTTAGCTTTTAGAGGTAGTTTCCGTCCAGTTACCAAAGTAAATATGGATATGTATGAAAACTCCATAAAAATGTTCTTAGAGGAAAACAAAGTAGAGAAAGAAAACACTCAAGTTATTTTTGAAATTACTTTATCGAATTTACGCTCAGATGGTGAGATTGACGAGAGAGATTTCATGGATAGAGCCGAGTTGCTATGTTCTTTGGGTCAAACTGTAATGATTTCTAATTTCCAAGAGTATTACAAAGTGGTAGAATATTTTGCTAATTACACCAAAGCCCGTATGGGATTAGCGATGGGAGTTAACAACTTGGTTGATATTTTCGACGAGAAATACTACCGTCATTTGAGTGGTGGAATACTTGAAGCTTTTGGTAAATTATTCTATCGCGATATGAAAGTATTCTTGTATCCAATGCTTGGTGAAGAAAAAGAAGTAATTACTTCTGAAAATCTTAAAGTACACCCAAGAATGAAAGAATTGTACAAGTTCTTTAAATTCAACGGAAAAGTAGTAGATATTACAGACTACGACCCAACTATCTTAGAAGTATTCTCTAGAGAAGTACTCAAAATGATTAGCCAAGGAAAACCAGGCTGGGAACCTATGTTACCTTCTGGTGTGGCAGAAATCATCAAAAAACAACGCTTATTTGGTTACGATCCCGACAAAGTATTACAAGCTTAATAAACAACAAAAGCCAAGTTTTAGACTTGGCTTTTGTTATTATTCTATTGATTAATATACTTTTCTAACATTAGTAAATTATACCTAATAGAATAATTATTTCAAAATCTGTGACGCGTGTACTTTTGTTTTTACGTCGGTGATTACTTCTTCAATAATTCCTTTTTCATCGATGACAAAAGTAGTTCGGTGAATGCCATCGTATTCTTTTCCCATAAACTTTTTAGGCCCCCAAACACCGAAGGCTTGAATCACTACTTTGTCTTCGTCTGCTAATAATGGAAATGGAAATTCGTATTTGTCTTTAAATTTAGCTTGCGCTTTGGCACTATCAGCACTAACACCAAGTAACGCATAGTTTTGCGCTTCAAATCGGGCGTAATTGTCTCTCAAATCACAAGCCTCGGCAGTGCAACCTGGCGTGCTCGCTTTTGGATAGAAAAAAACGACTAGTTTCTTTCCGGCATAGTCTGCTAATTGATGTGTTTTTCCGTCTTGATCAACTCCTGAAAATGATGGAGCTTGATCTCCTTTTTGTAATGTGGTCATATTTTGATGTTAATGAATTAAAGTTTATGGTTTATGGTTTGTTTTAACTATTCGTAATCGTTAAAGGAACGCGTTATGCCCCAGATGGTAGTGGAAAGCCCGGACTGAAAAACTGTTTTTTTTCTTGATAAAAAAGAGCGACCAACGGAAGCTCCTTTTTTATCTTAGAAAAATACAGTTTTGAAGGAGGACTTGTAACGTACAGCTGGATTAGGCACATTATAAAAAATAGGCTATTTTTACCTTTTATAAAAGTAGTAAAATGACCAAACAGGAGCGCGTAACATTTGTTATAAATACGTTAAAAGAATTATATCCAACGATTCCGATTCCCTTAGATCATAAGGATCCGTACACTTTATTGGTTGCTGTTTTGCTCTCGGCTCAGTGCACAGATGTTCGGGTAAACCAAATTACACCACTGTTGTTTGCCAAAGCGGACAATCCGTATGATATGGTGAAATTATCGGTAGAGGAAATTAAAGAAATCATTCGCCCTTGTGGTTTGTCGCCAATGAAATCGAAGGGGATTTATGGCTTGTCTGAGATTTTAATTGAAAAGCATAATGGTCAGGTGCCACAGAGTTTTGAAGCACTAGAGGAATTACCTGCTGTGGGACACAAAACGGCTAGTGTGGTGATGTCGCAAGCTTTTGGCGTACCTGCTTTTCCGGTAGATACTCACATTCACCGCCTGATGTACCGATGGAATTTGACCAACGGAAAGAATGTCGTTCAGACTGAGAAAGATGCCAAGCGCTTATTTCCTGAGGACATTTGGAACGATTTACACCTTCAAATTATTTGGTATGGTCGAGAATATTCACCTGCGAGAGGTTGGGATCTAGAAAAAGATATTATTACCAAAACCATTGGCCGAAAATCTGTTATTGACGACTATTACAAGAGGAAGTAAAAAACTCCATCACAATAATCTAACAAAAACAAAAAAGCCCAAAATCGAGAATGATTTTGGGCTTGTCTTTTTAGTGAAGTACTAAAAAAAGTGCTGATGCAATTCCTAATTGGATACAATTTCAAAGCTGTTAGTCTTTGTTTTTAAGACGGTTAATGCTTTGGAATAATTCAAAAGAAAAGAAACTACTTCTTTTTTGGGTTTTGATTCTTTTGAAATCGCATTCTTTTTAGAGTAAATTTTGGCCATATACTTTGAATAGATTAGTGATTAGACTGTGTTATTCAAAGTAAAACGATAAAGTTTACTATTTAGTATCAATTTGTTAAAATAATCTGATGTTTGTCGATAACTTTTCTCAAATTAAGCAATGCATAGCGCATTCTTCCTAAAGCTGTATTAATGCTAACCCCTGTAATTTCTGAAATTTCCTTAAAACTCATGTCTTGATACATACGCATCATCAACACTTCTTTTTGATCATCGGGCAATTCGTGTATTATACGACGCAGATCGATTTCCACTTGGGAAGCGATCAATTGGTTTTCAATAGTTAGTGAATCATCAGACATTACAGAGAAAATGGAAAACTCTTCGGTTTCTCTATAGAGTGGCATTTTTTTGTTTTTTCTAAAATGGTCAATAATGAGATTATGCGCAATACGCATTACCCAAGGTAAAAACTTGCCTTCTTCGTTATAAGAAGTAGATTTTAAGGTACGGATTACTTTGATGAATGTATCTTGAAAAATATCATTCGCAACATCACGATCTGCAATTTTAGAATAAATGAAGCCAAAGATTTTGGATTCGTGGCGTTTGATTAATAGTTCTAGTGCTTTCTCGTTACCAGAAACATACTCTTGAACTAAATACGCGTCGGTGAATTGTGTAGCAGCCATAGTCATACCTTTTAGTTTTGATTTTAAATTTGGGGAAATTCTCTAAAAAGTAGTTTTGAGCTATAGGCTTTATTGGTTTTGGTTAGTTAATGGTCAAATTTAACAATTTTTTATCTTAATAAACAAATAAAAAGTAGAAAAATTAAGAATAATCGTTAAGCAAATACAAGAAAAAAGCCTGAATTCTTAAAAAATAAGATCAGGCTTTCCTCATTCAGCATTCTTGAATATAATTTATTTTTGGGGCAAAAGCTATGGACTTAAAAAATGTTCTATTGATATACTCTGATGTAATCAATATAAAAATAATCCGGTAGTGCCGCATCGTCTACAATTTGCCCACCAAAATTACCTCCTATCGCCAAATTGGCAAGGAAATAAAACGGTTGATTGTACGGCCAAGTATTTTCGTTTTTTTCTGTAGGTTGAAAAGTATAAGTTAATTGATTGTCTACATAAAAAGCAATTTTGTCCTTATCCCAATCAATAGCATACAAATGAAAGCCTTTTTCGATATCTTGAATGGTAGTTTTTTTGGTATTTATGGTATTTCCGTGACTGTCTTGTGTATGCAACGAATTGAAAATAACATGAGGTTCACGGCCTATGTATTCTAAAATATCAATTTCACCGCATTTTGGCCATCCTGCTTCTTTAAAATTTGAACCTAACATCCAGAAGGCTGGCCATAAACCATTAGCCACAGGTAATTTGGCTCTGATCTCAAATCGTCCGTATTGGAACTCTTTTTTGCTTTTGGTATTGATTCTAGTTGAAGTGTATTTATTGCCTTCTTTTTTGGCTTTAATCACCAATTTTCCCTTCTCAATCGCGTGATTTGAATCGGTGTACAATTGTCGTTCGTTGTTTCCCCAACCACAATTAGGACACCCATCGCCAATTTCAATATTCCATGCTTTTTCGTCTAAGGTCTTTCCGTTAAAATTTTCTTCCCAGACTAGTTTTCGTTGCGTTTGCTGAGCAAAACCACAACTTACTACTCCTACTATTAGAATTATATACTTTTTCATCCCTAAAAATTAATTCGTTATTTTTTTACCTAGAAAAGAGCAAATCATATAAATATAAAGTATTGATTTAAACTTGTATTTCTATTTTTTTTCAGGTATCCTCTCAAGAGAGTATACGTTCGAAGTAAATAAAAACACCATTAAAAATTAATTCATCTTGCAGCAGTAATGAAAATGAAATACAAGTTAAACCAACTACTAATTACTTTTTTATTGGGCAAATTGAAAATCTGCCTGCAATGTTTGTGTTGAGCTTCCGCCTACAAATACTTTGAAATCGCCAGTTTCAGCTTCCCATTTTGAATTCGCAGTATAGAATTCGATTGTTTTTTCATCAATCGCAAAAACTACTTTTTTGGACTCATTGGGTTGTAATTCTATCATTTCAAACCCTTTCAATTCTAAAACAGGTCGAGTTACACTAGCAAATAAATCTCTGATATACATTTGAACCACTTCTTTACCAGCGACTTTACCAGAATTAGTAACCGTAACTGAAACTTCAATTTTACCATTCGTTGTAAATGAAGGAGACGATAATTTCAAATCTGAATAATCAAATTTGGAATAGCTCAATCCGTAACCAAACGGGTATAGAGGTGCATTTTTCTCATCAATATAATGCGACCAAAAAACACTTTCAGGCTCGTTTGAAGATGGTCTTCCTGTATTTTTATGATTATAATAAATAGGAACTTGAGCTACATTTCTAGGAAACGTCATAGGTAATTTTCCACTAGGATTGTAATCACCATACAAGACTTGTGCAATTGCGTTTCCGCTTTGTGTTCCTAATTGCCAAGCCTCAACAATCGCAGAAATATGTTCGTCAGCCCAAGGCAAAGCCAACGGACGTCCATTAGTTAGTACTAAAACAATTTTTGGATTTACCGCATAAACCGCCTCAAGCAATTCTTGTTGCACGCCCGGCAAACCAATATCAGTTCTACTACGTCCTTCTCCAGATTGCAAACCGTGTTCTCCAAGAACCATTACCACAACATCCGCATTTTTGGCTGCTGCAATCGCCTCTTCAAAACCACTCTTGTCTGTAGTATTGATTTTGGTTTCAAAAACAAATTTAGGTTCACCCAAAGCTACATCAGCGCCTTTGGCATACGTCAACTGATTGTCTTTATATGCTTGTAATCCTTCTAAAACAGAAACAGCGGTATTGTCATCGGCCGCAATACGCCAACTGCCCAATGGACTTGTTTTATCCGCCGCAAGTGCTCCGATTAACGCTATTTTTTGACCTGATTTATTAAGGGGTAAAATCTCATCTTTGTTCTTTAACAATACAATTGATTTTTTGGCCATTTCTAAAACCTGTTGATGAAATTCTGCTTTCCCAACAGTAGCTTTTTCATATTCCTCGTTGCAATATTTATAAGGATTATCAAATAAACCTAAAACAAATTTGGTTCTGAGGATACGTTTTACAGCTTCATCGATGGTGCTTTCTTTGACTTTTCCTTCGCGAACTAGCTGAACCAAATGCTCAACATAAGCACTAGATTCCATATCCATATCAGAACCCGCATTGATAGCCAACTCGGCAGCGTGTTTTAAATCTTTTGCATAGCCGTGCGCTTGCATTTCCATAATTGACCCCCAATCAGACACCATAAAACCTTGAAATCCCCAATCTCCTTTTAGGATTTTTCGTTGCAAATAGGCGTTACCTGTTGCAGGAATTCCATCCAATTCGTTGAAAGAATTCATAAAGGTTCTTACGCCAGCATCGACCGCAGCCTTAAAAGGTGGAAAAACTATATTTTGTAACGTAGATTCACCAATATCGACCGTGTTATAATCTCTACCTGCTTCGGCAAAAGCATAACCAGCGAAATGTTTAGCACAAGCTAAAATGTTTTTATTGCTACTAAAATCACCTTGAAAACCAACTACTCTAGCTTTGGCAATCAAACTTCCTAAATAAGGATCTTCGCCAGCACCTTCCATTACTCTACCCCAACGCGCATCGCGTGAAATATCTACCATTGGCGCAAACGTCCAATTGATTCCTACAGCCCCAGCTTCTTCGGCTGCCATAGCTGCCGATTGCTGAATGGCTTGTAAGTCCCAACTTGCCGATTCAGCCAACGGAATTGGACTTATAGTCTTATAGCCGTGAATTACGTCAAAACCAAATAGCAAAGGAATACCCAAACGAGTTTGTTCTACGGCAATTTTTTGTAGCGTTCGGACTTCTTTTACTCCTTTTACATTAAGCATCGAACCTACTAATCCTTTCTTTAAATCTTCGTATTTTTTAGCGGCTTGTCCTTCTTTTGGCGAAGGACCAGTTACATCCCAAAAACCATTGTATTGGTTTAACTGTCCAACTTTTTCCTCCAAAGTCATTTTCTTTAATAAAGAAGTAACTTTTTTATCTAAACTAACTGCCGAAGTAACGGATTTAGTTTGAGCAGTTATAGAACCAAGGTTTAGACCTGCAATAACTAAGGCTATTAGGAGTTGTTTTTTCGTTGTTAGTATCATAAGCTCGCTGTTAAAAAATAGAAGATTGATTTACAATCAATCTTCTATTGGTATTATTTTTTTAATTATTGGTACACTCTAATGTAATCCACTTCCATGGTAGATTGTGTAAATGCTGGGTCAATTGTTCCTCCAAAATTTCCACCCATAGCCACATTCATTATCAAGAAAAAATCTTTATTAAACGGAACAGTGCTGTTATTTGCAAATGAATGAAATAATTTATCATCTACATAAAACTTTATAGACGATGGTGTCCAAATAGTTTTGTACACATGGAACTCTGTAGAAGCATTGACAATTGTAGTATTACCAGTGTTTCCATTGCCTCCTGAATTTCCAGGGTAATGCAACGTTCCATGAATTACATTTGGAGCATTACCTACATGTTCCATAAAATCAATTTCTCCACAAGCAGGCCAAGAATTTGTTTTATAATCTTGCCCTAAAGACCAAACGGCAGGCCATGTTCCGCCACCAGCAGGCAATTTAGCTCTAAATTCAATTTTCCCATAGGTGAATTCATATTTGTCCTCAGATTTTAAACGTGATGAAGTATAGGTAGATCCTTCTTTTTTAGCAGTAATTTTCAATACTCCCCCTTGAACAACAACATTTGAGGCGCTGTTAGTATAGGTTTGAGATTCATTATTACCCCAACCGCCAGCTCCTAAATCAAAGCCCCATTTGGTTGCATCAGGAGCTCCATCTGTATTGAATTCATCAGACCAAACTAAATTAGTATAATCTGTTGGTCCTGAAGATTGTCCAGGAGGTGTAGTTGTAAAAGTATGATACCAAGCTAAGAAAGCATTGCCTCCCATTACCGCTCTAACTACCATACGATTATCAGTAATAGAAATAATTTCATAAGAACTGGTACCAATGTAATACCCCATAAATCCATTGTCTGAGAAATTCATAACTGTACCACGAGTTTGCGTATTAGCGTTTGGATTTTTACTAACAAATGATTCCGATGGACTCAAAATAACTGTTTTTTGTCCGCTAGTGTCTAAAGCTCTACAGTCATCATTACCGCCTCCAATAAAAGCAGCATTATAATAGGTTTGCCCTTGATTATCCAAATTGAATTTCAATTGATCTCCTACAACAGAGAAAGTCATCACGCTATTGTACAAACAAGTAGATGCTTTTTCATTAGCTGCAGCACCATAGAACGATGGATAATAGTTTTGAGTTCCAAATTGAGCATCCGTGTGTGAAGTATTAGGCCCTACACCCAAATGACCTGCCTCTGATTGTGACCAATACCATTTTTTAGAAGAACCACCTGTTAAAAACTTAACTGCTTCTTCATCTTTGAAATTACTAAATACAGTAACCTCAACAGTGGTATTAGTTGTGATTCCACCTTTTCCACTTGCCAAAACAGTTACGGTATAAGTATTTGTTCCCGGTTTTGCAAAGCCTTTTTCAAAAATACCACTTGGGGCATTTTGAGAAGTTCCATCACTAAAAATGTATTTGTAAGAAATCGCATTATCAGCAGTGGCTGTAAAAAGCACTTTCCCTGATCCGTCTCCATTAGGAGCCGTAGCAGTCTTGCCAACAATATCTACTTTTACTGCTAAATTTGTAGGAGCATCCAAAGAGCCGAACTCTACATTATCGTCCTGACAATTTACCATAAGTAGCAGTAAAAAGGCAGCTGTTATATATTTTATAATATTTTTCATTTTTGAATAGTTTTAGTTGGATTGTTTGATATCATCAAAGTAATAAGTAGCACCCGTTCCATTCACACCAAAATCAGGGAATAAAATTACTCTGTCGTATTTATTGGACGTGCTAAATGCACCGAAAGAGGTAAGATCAAACGTTAGTACTTGCCATGAATTTGCAACCGTAGTAGTCCCTTCAACCTCAACAAAAATTGTTGGATTTCCGTTACCATCTTTAGGAGAAGTAGAATCTTCCATCTTGAATAAAATCTTAGCACCAACTTTAGGCGACCAAACGGTCACTTTTACTTTGGTTCCTTTTGTGAAATCTACTTTTGAATCAAGATTTAAACTAGCTCCAGCCCATACTTGAGCTCCAGAAGGCTTATCGATTTTAACTACTTTGTTGGATACATTTGCTCCTGTTTTATCAGGATTGTTAACTACAGAAGCTGGAATCGCTCCAAAATCTGAAGCTCCAAACCCACTCCAACCATAAGTTATATTAGCTTCAAAATCGATTGGCATTTGAATAGTTTGTGTTGGTGCTTTATAGAAATAAATATTATCTATAAACACTGAGCCTTTTGCCCATGGCGTTCCAACAAATTTCAATTGAAAAATATCTGCTACCGCCAATCCTTGGCTTGTAAATGCTGAAATTGGAATGTCAATACTAGTCCACTGATTAGCTACAAGATCTTTTACTACTGGTTTTTCACCATTGGTTTTACTAATCAATGAGGTTTCAATTTTTTCCAAATCAGCTGTCCAAACATCCATATGAATGTACTCCATTCCCGAAACATCGATAGTAGTTCCATCAGCCAAAGCAATTCCTTGGTAACTCAAGTTGATATAGTTTAGCATTTTATCGCCATTCAAATCAAACTCTGCCCAACTACTACCTTGACCGCCTTGTCCCCAATCTGGGAAGAAATTTGTTCCTGCAACATTGGTGTATTTTGAACCGTAAAGAGAGATTACATCTCCAGCTTGTCTGTTAGGAGGTGTAGGTGCTGAGGCACTTGGTTTATTTACTACCGTAACTGTAAAGTCTGTTGAATATTCTGTAGTCTTTATAGCCGCACTTTTAGAAACCACTCGGATTTTATAAACTCCTGCAGCTTGGTACGTATATGAAACCGATTCGCCATTGTTAACCGAAATAGGATCTGGTTTACCAGGCTCTCCAAAATACACATCATAAAACAAAGCAAAATCTGCCGTCGCTTTTATCGTAACTTTTTTAGAAACCGTCAAATCATTTTCGATAGTAACCACAAGGTTTTCTGGTGCTCTAAAAGCCACTACTACTTTTTGGATTACTTCGGTTCTTTTTCCGTCAATGGTGGTTCCAACAATTTTGGCATCGTATACTCCTTCTTTATAAGTATGATCAACTGTTCCGCCAGGTAATACATAACTAGGTTGTGTAGTCCCATCACCGTAAAAAATTTCATAACGGGTAACCCCTTCCCCTCTTGGCAAGAAGGTTACCTTTCCTGTATTATCCTGTGTAACTGTTGTTAAAGCAGATATGTTACTAGGAGCATTGACACTACTAACATCAATTAGGTCATTTTCGTTAGTACAACTTACTATTAAAATAAGTGCTAACATGCTTAGTATATAAACTATTTTTTTCATCGTTTTTTATATTTTAGTATCCAGGGTTTTGTTGCCAATTTCCGTTTGAAAATTGAATTTCTTCAATAGGTAAAGGGAATAATTCGTTTTTAGCAGCAGTAAATCCTGGGATTTTTCCAGCTGCTTTACCAGTTCTAACCAAGTCAAAGAAACGATGTCCTTCACCCAAAAGTTCTACTCTTCTTTCTGCCAAAACAAAATCTGTCAAAGCTGCTCCAGAAGCTGTAATGTCGTGATTAGTATCTCCAAAAGCACGACGACGTACTTGATTCAAATACAATCTAGCTTTATTATCATCAATTCCACCACGGCTATTGGCTTCAGCAGCCATCAACAACACATCGGCATAACGAATGGCTCTGTAGTTGTTAGGATTGGTCAAATTCAAATCTCCAGCTGCATTCGCACTTCTTTTTCTAGGTAAATATTTTCTGTTGAAATACCCTGTGTGTTCGTTTCCTTTGCCAAAAGTAGCGCTAGTACTAGTGGCCCAAGCTTCGATGTCTAAAATAGCAACATCTTTTCTTCGGTCACCAATTTCGAAAGACTCTGCTGCTTCTTTGGTAGGTATATTAAAACTAAATCCAGGAGAAAAAACACTACCTGAATAGTTTCTAATACCGTTAAAACCTACTGCCACATTCCCTTCACTACATTGCAAACATCCAAATCCAGCTCCTTCAATATCTGTATATTGAACTTCAAAAACAGATTCTGCATTGTTTTCACCAGCTTCTTCAAAAATAGAATTATAATCTGTAACCAATGAATAAGTATTAGAGGTAATAACACTCTCTAAAGCAGTTGCTGCTTGCGTGAATTTATTTTGATACAAATATGCTTTTCCAAGTAAGGCCAAAGCAGCACCTTTGGTAGCGCGCCCTTTTTGAGAAGGAACAGCGGCCAAATTGCCCGAAGCAAAAATCAAATCCGATTCGATAGAAGCATATACTTCTTGGATTGTAGCTCTTTTGATTGTTTTTTCATCACCAATTTTGAAGCGAGCATCACCTTTCATTGGGATTCCTCCAAACCATTTAACCAATTCAAATTGGTAGTAAGCACGTAAGAAACGAGCCTCTGCAATGATCTGATTTTTTCCTGAAAAATCAGTTTTGTCTTTGAATTCCAAAATATAATTGGCTCTTTGAACCCCAGCAAACATCCAGTTCCATAAATCACGTAAATTACTATTCACGGGAGTATGAATCATATCGTCTATTTGTTGAAAACCAATCACATCAGTTGGACTTTCTCCACCGGCAAGTGTGTTATCTGAGGCAATTTCGCCCAACAAAACATTCACATATGATGATTGTAATAAATCGTAAGCGGCTACAAGTGCTTTGTCATAATCGTCTTTAGAATTAAAATAATTTTCTGAGTCGATAGAGTAAGCAGGAGAACGATCTACAAATTCATCCGAACAAGAGGTAACGGTAAGTGTAGTAACAAATACGGTTGCTATCGTTAAAAAAAAATACTTTTTCATTGTAATTGCAATTAAAAATTAATGTTTAGTCCAAACAAATAAGTTCTTGGAATAGGATAAAATCCATAGTCAATTCCACCTCCAATAGGCGCTCCATTTGAAGCTCCCGGATCGTAACCTTTGTATTTAGTAAACGTGTATAAGTTGTTTACCCCTGTATATATTCTGAATTTTGATACACCTATTTTTTCAGAAACGGTTGGACTCAAAGTGTATCCTAGTTGAACATTTTGTATTCTTATATAAGAAGCATCTTCTACAAAATAATCTGAGAATACATTATTTGAGGTAGCTCCTGTAGTCACTCTTGGCGTTGAATTAGTGGAGCCTTCTCCTGTCCAACGATCCAATACATAATTCAAGCGGTTGGCATCGGTCAATGTTCTTTCGTAATTACGAACCATATCATTTCCTACTGAAGCAAAAGTATACACTGCTAAATCAAGATTTTTGTAGTTTACTTGCATATTGAAACCCATCGTAGCTTCTGGAATTGGATCACCAATATTGGTTCTATCATTAGCATTGATAATACCATCACCATTGACATCAACATATCTAATATCACCAGGAGCAGCATTCGCTCCTAAAGCAATTTGAGAGGGATGGGCATCGATTTCGGCTTGATTTTGAAAAATTCCATCTGTTTTGTACCCAAAGAAATATCCAATTGGTTTTCCAACTTCCATTCTTGAAGGAGCAGGTTGCCCTACGCCAAAAGATCCTCCTTCAATAAATCCTGTTCCGTTATCAACAGCTAAAACTTCATTTTCAAGGAAAGTCACATTGTATCCTAAACTCAATGATAAATCATTAGTAAACGTATGTTTGAAATCCATCGAAAATTCAACTCCTGAATTTCGTACTGTACCTGCATTCAAGGTTGGCGCTCCAGCTCCAGGTGCCGCAATTCCATTAATACCCGAAACAGGGATGTTTGGGATTAATAAGTCTTTACGAGTATCGATGAAGTAGTCTGTAATTATAGAAAGTTTGTTGTCAAATAGTTTTAAATCTAAACCTACGTCAAATTTTCTAGCTTCTTCCCATTTCAAATTTGGATTCGGAATTTGACCATTAGCCGTTCCGTTTACCAAAACTCCATTAAACACATAAGTAGCTTCACCTCCTAATAGGCCAACATAACCATTGTTTGGAATTTGGTCATTCCCTAAAGTACCATAACTAGCTCTTAATTTCATAAAATTAAGCGTTTTGGGTTCTCCATAAAAAGGCTCATCTGAAACAATCCAACCTGCGGTAAATGATGGAAAATATCCTACTCTGTTCGTAGGTCCAAATTTAGTAGAAGCATCACGTCTTAACATGGCCGATAATAAGTATCTTCCTTTGAAATCGTATTGTAGTCTACCAAAGTAAGACAATCGTCTTTCGTCATACACATAAGAACTATTAGTTTTAGCATCAAGCGTTCCAGTAGTCAATGAAATATCCGCGAACTCCCAAGAATTATTTGGTACATCATAACCTGTAGCAAAAAGGCCATTACCCCATTCCTTGAAAATAGTATTCCCTATGGTCCCCACAAAACTGTGGTCTTCTCCAATTTTTTTGGTATACGTTCCAAAAATATCAAACGAGTAATTATTGTCATTTACGGCACCTTGTGTTACAGAGCTACGTTGAACATCAAAAACTTTACCTCCATAATTTACTTGTTTAGCAAAATTTTTGGATTCACTATTAGATGTATTAAAACCAATAGTACTGGAAAGTACAAAACCATCAAACAATTTATAATCTAATCCGAAATTACCATTCAATTTCTTAAAGTTATAATCGTTGTAAGTATTCTCTATTTGTGCCAATGGGTTAATAATTTCAGTACCTAAACCTGTTGTGCTTGGCACTAAAGTAAAGTTACCATTAGCATCATAAGGTTGTAAGGTAGCGGGAGTATTCAAAGCATTAAAAAGTACCGAACCTAATCCATTCTCATTTAAAGCTTTTCTATTAAAATAAGTATAGATAACATTGGTTTTTAATTTTAATTTATCACTCAGGTCTGCATTTAAAGCTACTCTAGCAGTGTTTCTTAAAAACCCAGATTTATCAGTACCAACAATCCCTTCTTGGTCTAAGTGAGAACCACTGACAGCATATGTCATTTTCTCAGATCCCCCTGAAATGGAGATATCGTGATTAATGATTGGAACTCCTGTACTGAATACTTCTTTTTGCCAATTGGTTCCTTTTCCTAAACCTATAACATTGGGATAAGGAATAGTTTGACCTCCATTAGCATAACTTTCGTTCAATAACAAAGCATACTCTGTAGCATTTAGCGTAGGTAAAGTTCTTGTGGTTTCTTGAAAGCCAACATAAGTATTGAAATTGATTTTTGTTTTTGCATTCTTCTTCCCAGTTTTAGTAGTAATCAAAATTACCCCGTTGGCACCAATGGTTCCATAGATAGCCGCTTGAGCATCTTTCAAAACAGTAATGGTTTCGATATCATTAGGATTGAGCAGTCCTAATTCACCAACATAACCGTCAATAATTGTGGTAGGTCTATTTTCACCATTAGTAGCGATACCACGTATACGGATGTCTAAAGCAGCACCTGGCGAACCTGACTGAGTCGTAACATTTACTCCAGAAACTGTTCCTTGAAGTGCTTGTTCAACTTTTATTGGCTTGATTACATCCAAAGCTTTGGCATCTAGAACCGAAACAGCTCCTGTTACCTCTCTTTTCTTCTGACTACCGTAACCAATAACTACAATTTCTTTAAGTTGACTGGCTTCTTCTTCCATTTTTACAACCAATGATTCACTCCCTTTAATAGTGACTTGAGTGTCTAAATAACCAACATAACTAAAAACGAGTACAGCATTGGTTGGCACCTTGCTTAACTTAAAACTTCCATCAAAGTCTGTTGAAGCACTTTGTGTTCCATTTTTTACCCTCACATTTACACCTGGAAGTGAGGTGCCGGATTTGGTATCGATTACCTTTCCATTGATTTCATTCGTTTGTGCATATCCTAAAGAGGCTAGCAAAATGAATGCAATTACTACTAGTTTAGATTTCATAACATTTTGGTTTTGTATTGAATTCTAAAATTACTACAACTACAACGTAATAGTAAAAAAAGAACCTCTACAAAAAACATACAAGACAAAAAAAACAGCATTTATTTAAGTAAACAATAAAAAACAAGCGTATTTATTAAGAAATACACATCTTTATTTGTTCTTAAAAAAACAAAAAACACCACGAACAATACAAATGTTGTGGTGTTGTATAGGTAAAAGTTCTTTTTTTAAAAAAACTATACGGTCAAAATATATTCTACTAGCCCTTGTTCATGTGGCAAATCCATTTTTTTACGCAAACGATATCTTTTTATTTCAACACTTCGGACTGAAATATTAAGTAATGGAGCAATTTCTTTAGAAGAAAGATTCATTCTTAAATAAGCACACAGTCGCAAATCATTTGGAGTAAGAGAAGAATGTACTTGTTTTACCCTCTTTAGAAAATCTTTATCTACGCTATCAAATGCTTCTCTAAACACTTTCCAAGAATCCTCTTCGGTTATGTTTTTATTAATGGTAGAAATTACAGATTTAATATTCGAGGTTTCGCTTTGTGCTGTTTTCTTTAAATCTTCTTTTATAAAAGCCAATAATTCATTTTTACTATTCAAGCTCATTGTAGAAACTGCCAATTCACGGCTTTTTGAATCTACGTCTTGTGAGAGTTGTTCATTACGCAATCGCATTAACTTCTGTTCGTTTTCTAATTCTTTAATTTCTAATAAGAGGTTGTTCTCTTCGATTAATTTAGCTTCTTGCTTTTCATAAAAATTTTTATAGGCCCTATGGATATAAAATACCAAAACAACAAATAATACTAGATAAATTAATACCGCTAAATTGGTAAGGTACCACGGTTTTAAAACTGTAAAAGAATAAATGGCTGTATTTTCTAATAATGTATTCGAAAACTTAGCTCTGACTTTAAACACATAGTCACCTGGCGGTAAATTTTTAAAATTAATAGTAGAACGTGAACTCCATTTACTCCACCCTTCTTGAAATCCTTCTAATAAAAATTGATATTCAGCATTGATATACTTATTGTATTCTGGAACTGTAAAATTAAAAGCGATGTTATTTTGCTCATAATTAAACTTCCCATCTTCCGGAATAGCATAGTTATAAGAACCTTCGTTCAAACGATTTACAGCAATGTTCGTAATGGCTACTTTATAATTTTTAAAACTCAAATCATTCAAATTCAAAGTATAGTATCCATCAACTGTTCCTATTAGGAAAACAGAATTTGAGAGTTGCGTACAATTCTCATAACCCAACATAGAGTTTGTCAATGAAGCTGGAATCGGGATTACATTATCCTTTAATTGATTACTCAATTTACTTAAGGATAAATAATGAATATAGTTCTTAGTAAATAACCATAATCTATTGGAATCAACAATCATTTGACCTGAGGTATACTCATCTTTGCTAAAAACAGCGCTTAAGAACGGGTCTTTTATGAATTGCTTAGTTTTGGGGTTCAACTTAAAAATTCCTTCCTTGTAGGCATAATAAATTGAGCCGTTGAATTGAGCTAAACTTGCATTTTTACCTTTTTTAGGATTGGAATAGGTGTAAAAAGGTGCTGTTTTTGTCAATTCTTTATTCAATTGCAAACGAAAAACACCTTTGTATTCGTGACTTATGTATACTTCAAGACCTTTAGTAATTTCAAAACTTTTTGCAGAATAATCAAATCCAGCTATTTTGTTTTTAAAAACCCACTGATTATTGACTTTTTGAAGTAATGAAATTCCATAATAATTACCTTGTAACAAAAGATCTTTCCTGTTAGGAACCGAACTAAACTTCCAAGTACCTGAACTTTTAAAAATCGGAACAGCAGTTCCTCCTTGTATCAAAAAACTTCCAGAATCATGACCACAAAACAATTCTCCATTCCATTCAAACAAGGACCAAACTTGTCCTTTAGTTCCATTTATAAACTTAAACTCTTCATTAGAATAATAATTTTTATAAAAAAGTCCCTGATTGGTCCCTACATATAGCTTCCCACCTATAAGTTTTGTGGCATAAACAGTACCCAAAATCCCCGTATTATCTGTAAAACTTTTGATAGGAGACTGCAGGTTGATACAATTGATACCATTGTCTAAGCCAATCCATAAATTTTTATCAACATCTTCAAACAAGGATAAAACTGTATTATTACTTAATCCTTTGTTTTGTGAAATATGATGCTGGAGTTTTCCGTTTTTATCAATTATAAAAACACCATTAGAAACTGTTCCTACTGCAAAACTTCCATTAGACAATTGTTGACTATTATAAATATTATTTGCAATTAGCTGATGGTCAACTTCGGTTACAAATCGAGAAACCACCTGATTAATTAAGGTATAAAAACCATTCCATTGTGTTTGTATTAAAAGGCCTTGATCTACAGCGAACACATTGATAATTTTATTGTTTTTCAGTATCGGATCATTCGAAACCAAACTTTCTTTTCCACTAACAATTTCAAAAAGCCCATTCGAAACCGTCTGGTAGTAGATCGCATTAGAAGTCCTATAGGATTTTAAAATACCGCTTTTGGGTGCTATTACTCTAAAAGTTTCTTTTTTGGAATCATAAATAAAAATTTTATTCAATGATTGAAAAATAATCCATTGATCATAATTCAAAATATTCCAAAACTGCTCATCCTCTTGAATTTTATTTTTAATCTTTTTGCTTAATGAAGTATAGTGCAATTGTCCATTTTTTTTGCGTACCCAATACCCAAACTCCATATAACAACCTGTATAAATTCGCTGTCCGATTACTTTTACTGAACGAATAATTGTTTCATTGGGAGATGGGTACAAATCCCATTTAGAACC
Source organism: Flavobacterium polysaccharolyticum (assembly GCF_038739875.1). Lineage (NCBI taxonomy): Bacteria > Pseudomonadati > Bacteroidota > Flavobacteriia > Flavobacteriales > Flavobacteriaceae > Flavobacterium > Flavobacterium polysaccharolyticum. Next base: position 35,887 of record NZ_JBCGDP010000020.1, on the reverse strand, counting down.
ATCAAAAGCGAGTAACCCCTCATTATTGGCAAAATATAAATATTGATTTTGATCCTGAGAAATCATCCAATTTTGATTGCCAGCACCATAAGTAATAGGTGCATATTTTACAATTGGAGGCAATTCTTGAGCAAAAAAATTGATAACCGAAAATAGTGTTACTAGTAGTACTGCTTTTTGTAATCGCATAGGATAAATTATTTATGTAAAACTATAACTTAATATCATAAATTCTAAATAAAACGAAGGAAACAAAAGAAACAACCATCAAAAAACAGCTAAAAATAAGCATTTCATAACTCCAAATGGATAAAAATTGTGATTCGTTCAAGCTACTTAAACAGGGCAAAATTGATTACTTTTGTGCAAATTCATTTTATTATGTCGATTGACCTTTCTACACTAGACCCAAAACAAAATATAATAATCAAAGGCGCACAAGTTCACAATCTAAAAAACGTGGATGTAGTTATTCCTAGAAATAAATTAGTGGTGATTACTGGACTTTCTGGCTCTGGAAAATCAAGTTTGGCGTTTGACACTCTCTATGCAGAAGGACAGCGTCGCTATGTAGAAAGTTTATCCTCCTATGCCAGACAATTCTTAGGACGATTGGATAAACCAAAAGTAGAATATATCAAAGGTATTGCTCCAGCCATTGCAATCGAACAAAAAGTAAACACGACCAATGCACGCTCTACAGTGGGTACTTCAACAGAAATTTATGATTACATCAAGTTGTTGTATGCTCGAATTGGACGCACCTATTCCCCTATTTCTGGGCAAGAAGTAAAGAAAAACACCGTAACCGATGTTGTAAATTGTGTAAAAACATTAGCATTGGACAGTAAATGGCTGCTCTTGTCTCCTCTACATATAGAAGAAGGACGAAAACTACAAGATAAACTAAAGATACTGCAACAACAAGGCTTTGCGAGAATTCTTGTCGATCATGAAATGCTTCGCTTAGACGATTTCATTACTTCTATTGCCGACAAAAAAGAGAAAGAGTTAGAAAAACTAACCATCGAACTTATCATAGATAGGATTGTGGTAAAGAATGAAGAAGAGTTTTATAATCGATTGGCAGATGCTATTCAAACTGCTTTTTACGAAGGAAAAGGAGAATGTTTTCTACAAGAACTCAACGAAAAAAATAGATTTAGCTTCTCCAATAACTTTGAATTGGATGGTATTTCTTTCTTAGAACCCAACGTTCATTTGTTTAGTTTCAATAATCCTTATGGGGCTTGTCCAGCATGTGAAGGCTACGGAAATATCATTGGTATCGATCCAGAACTCGTAGTACCCAACACAACACTTTCTGTTTTTGAAAACGCCATCTATCCTTGGCGTGGCGAAAGCATGAGCTGGTTTAGAGACGAATTAGTCAACTCTGCTTACAAATTTGACTTCCCTATTCACAAACCATATTTTCAATTAACTGACGAACAAAAAGAACTCATTTGGACAGGAAATCAATACTTTCAGGGACTGAATGATTTTTTTAAAGAATTAGAAGAAAAAAATTACAAAATTCAAAACAGAGTCATGCTTTCTCGTTATAGAGGCAAAACCAAATGCCCTACATGTAAAGGAAAACGCCTTCGCCCAGAAGCATCATATGTTAAGATAAACCACAAAACTGTATCAGATCTTGTCGATTTACCTATAAAAAATCTTGTGGCTTTCTTCAAAGAAATTCAATTGGATGAATATGAAAAACAAATTGCAAAACGTTTATTGATTGAAATTAATAATAGATTGTCTTTTTTGACTGAAGTAGGATTGGATTATTTAACCTTAAACCGAAATTCAGCGACTTTATCGGGTGGTGAATCACAACGAATTAATTTAGCAACATCTCTTGGCAGCAGTTTGGTAGGGTCGATGTATATTCTAGATGAACCAAGTATTGGTTTACACCCAAAAGATACCGAACGTTTAATCAATGTCTTACTTTCGTTACGAAATTTAGGCAATACCGTAATTGTGGTAGAGCATGATGAAGATATCATGAAAGCCGCCGATATGATTATTGATATTGGTCCTGAAGCTGGTACTCTGGGCGGAAACTTAGTCGCACAAGGGACTTTCGAAGAAATCTTAAAAGCCGATTCCTTGACCGCGAATTATTTGAGTGGCACCAAAACTATTGAAACTCCTAAGAAAAGACGTCCATATAAAAATTACATCGAAATCATTGGCGCTAGAGAAAACAATCTACAAAACATAGATGTGGTTTTTCCTTTGGATGTACTTACAGTTATAACTGGCGTTTCTGGTAGCGGAAAAAGTACTTTAATAAAAAAAATACTGTTTCCTGCGATGCAAAAAAAGTTGGAAAACGTAGGTGAAAAAGCGGGTCAATTTACTGAAATGAAAGGCTCATTTTCTCATATCAAACATATCGAATACGTAGATCAAAATCCGATAGGAAGAAGCTCCCGTTCGAATCCTGTTACCTACATCAAAGCCTATGATGACATCAGAGATTTGTTTGCCAAAGAAAAGCTATCCAAAGTAAGAGGATACCAAGCCAAACATTTTTCTTTCAATGTGGATGGAGGTCGTTGCGAAACTTGTAAAGGAGAAGGTACTATCAATGTTGAGATGGTTTTTATGGCCGATGTCCAATTGCCATGTGAAACTTGTAATGGTAAACGATTCAAAAAAGAGATTCTAGAAGTAGCCTTCGAACAAAAGAATATTCACGACATTCTCACCATGACCATCGATGATGCCATTTCTTTTTTTAAGCAACACAAACAAAGTAAAATTATCCAAAAATTACAGCCCTTGCAGGACGTTGGTTTAGGATATGTACAATTAGGTCAATCTTCATCAACTCTTTCTGGTGGAGAAGCCCAGCGTATCAAATTAGCTTCTTTTTTAGTGAAAGGAGCAACCAAAGAAAAAGCCTTATTTGTATTTGATGAACCAACGACTGGCCTTCATTTTCATGACATTAAAAAATTATTAGCCTCATTTGATGCTTTGATTGAAAAAGGACATTCTATACTCGTTATAGAACACAATTTGGATTTGATAAAATGTGCCGATTGGATTATCGATTTAGGACCTGAAGGAGGAGAAAATGGAGGTAAACTATTAGCGGTAGGCACTCCCGAAACCATCGTTAAAAACAAAGATTCAGTTACGGCAAAGTACCTTATAGACAAATTAAACTAGACTTCTGAGTATATTTAAAAAAATAAGCCACGAATTACGTATCAAGATACATGAATTCGCGGCTTATTTTTTTTAGGAAAGAAATGAATTAAAACTAACCCATATAACAATTTTCTTGAAAAACGTTTCCGTCTTCATCAATACCTACGACAATCTTTTTTGCCTTAGAAATATGACTTAAATAAAGCCATACAATTGACCAAACACCTAGAGTAATACACGATAATTTAAAATTTAAATTGTGATTGACTTTTTTAGGTTCTTTGGATAAAACAGCAAAAGGTAAAGCATCGTTTCGTTCCTCTAAAACAAATCCCTCTTCTAATTTGGAATTAATGGATTCTGTAAAAATGGTTAAATCTTCTTGGTTTAATGGTTGGTTACTTTTCATGCTTTTTGCTTTTAAAGATTAAAATCCAATTCAATTATTAGATATTAATTTTTTCACAAATTTACCTTAGATATACAGAATGCACAATACCCACTTTTAGTGATATTTGTTACAAAAAAACACAAGAACACACAAATATCTAAAAATCAATACCTTAACAAATAGTTGTGATTTCAAAACTCGTTAAACGGTAATAAAACTCGATAAAAAACCAGTTGAAATCAACAAAACATTACACATATTTTAAGCTATTTCTTATTTTACCACCAATATTTACCTAAAAACAATGAGTTAATATTAAGAAGACAAATATGAATCTGGAATTGTAGTATGATTTCCATCACGTAGGGCTTTATAATGTGGTGACATAATTTCAATGCCCGCTTCATTAAAGCAGTCTTGAATGTTTTGATGCAAATTGGAATAAATGACAGGTTGTTTTGTCGCTTCTTTGGTAAAAGCATTGATTTCATAAGAAACATAAAAATCATCCAAACTGGTTTGTAATACAAATGGTTTGGGCTCTTTCTCAATTAAATCGGTTCGGTTGGCCGCTTCTATTAGTACTTTATGAACTTCGCGCCAAGGAACATCATAACCAATAGTTACTGTGGAATGAATCACTAATCCGTTAGTATTAGATCTGGTATTAGCAGAGAAATTTATCGATGAACTCGATAAAACGGTGGCATTAGGAATAGTAATATCTTCCATCTTAGGTGTTCTCAAACGAACAACTAAGGCCGTTTTTTCGGTAACTTCTCCACTTACCTCTCCAATTTTAATAAAATCTCCTGTTTTAAAAGGACGCATATAAGTTATCACCAAACCAGCTACCATATTTGCAATGGCATTTGAAGAACCAATAGAGAATAAAACCCCAACAAATACTGTAACCCCTTTGAATATGGGAGAATTAGATCCCGGTAAATAAGGAAAAACAATCACTAACATAAAGGCATACAACAACACTTTTACAATATTATAGGTAGGTTTTGCCCAATCACTATAAAAACCATTGATATTAATGTTCTCCTTTTGAATTTCATCTACAAAATATTTGATAATTTTTAGAGCATAGCGAAACAACACTACAATAACAATAATGGAAAACAGATTAGGTAGGAAATCAATAAAACTTACCAAAGCAAACTTAGCGGGTTTCATAATCCAATGAATCAGAGTCGTTGTGTATCCCACAGTTGATGGAAAAACACTAAACAGCAAGGGTAACGAGAGATATATTATAAAAATAAAAACTATGGTACGAATGATACCGATGATGCGCAACGTAAAATAGAGCTGGTTGGCTGGTGATAAAATGTGAAGATTCTTGATTAAAATACCTTTGAAAAACTTTTCTTCATTGCGGATTAGAAAATATTTAAACTTTCGAAAAATGACGTTTATACCAAACAATAATAAAGCTATACATCCTATAAAAAGAAGTTCTAGTGCAATGCGTTTCATCCACTTGACTGGGGCGTTGTTTTCTTTCTCTTTTAGAATTGCCTTAGCAATGATAGCTTTATTTTGTTTTGCTAAAAATTGGCTGTCTTCTCCCACAAATTTAGCATCCTGAGTGGTTATAGACATAATAATAAAGGCATCCTTGTAAACAATATCAAGCGTTATATCTGCAGGAACGATTTTTAAAGAATCTGCTTCGAATAAAGGGTTGCTGTAAATTTGTTGAATTCTTTCAGCAATGGCTTTAGCTCTTTTTTCCGGAGAAAAACTTCCTATTTTATTATGGATAAAGAATAAAGTGTCCTGAAAAGGAGCTACTGGATAACGCTCTTTTATAGCCGGAACAGTATCTGACTTTATGGTTACAGCGGTCTTTCCATTAGGTTTGGGTGCTGAATTTTGCCCCCATAAAATAGTAGTAAAAATGAATAAAATGAAAAGGATTCTAAAGGCTTTCGTGCGGTTCATAGTAGTTGAATGTCTTTGAATTAAACTATACGATTTCATTGTAATGCTAGCAAGAAAGCCAAATACTTCCTTTTAGCCCCGACAGTAGCGGCATCCTTTGCTTTTTTTCTTTAAAAAAGCAAAGATATAGCGGATGGCGGGACGATGTGACCAAAAAATCCTTTGACCACTGCTCCTAAACATCATTTTTATGAAATTTTGCTTAACAAATATAACGACAAAACAACATACTTTTAACAGAATTCCTACTATTTAAACCGATTGAATGCTATTTTTTTATTTTTAATTTAATAAAAAGCGTGTCGATAGCCTGATTGATTTCGGGAGAAATAACCATTTTGTAGTTGGCATAAACATAGACTATTGTTAGCAAAATCGACTTTAACATAATCCCAATTATCGGATGAAATGGAAATTGCCAAAAGTAAAAGAGAAGAAAAATAACCACCGTAAGACCTAATGACTCTAAAGTTGGTTTGCTAAATGGATACAGATGCATTCGATTGACCACAAAATACAATTTGGCAATACTATACGCGGTAATTGACAACAAAGTAGCAAATGCGGAGCCAATTATGCCATATAAAGGAATAAAAATCCAATTGAGTAAAAAGGTTAGTACCGCCAACATTACGCCCAAAAACAGCACCATACGATAGTATTTGGAGTTGAAAATAATGGCATTATTGTTTCCTAAAATCAAATCGAAATACTTTGAGATACCAATCATAAAAACAACCATAATTCCGCCCGCATATTCTTGGGGCAACAATTCATACAACTGATTGATATTGACAAAAATGCACAACATTACGAATCCGCCCACCATTTGCAGATTGATAGAGGTTTTTTTGTACAACACATTCAATTCGTCGTATTTGTTGTCGTGCATTAGTTTGGCCGTAATAGGATACACAATTTGATGCATAGCGCGACTAGGAACTGAAATCACCAAAGCAATAAAAGTAGCCACAGAGTAAATCCCAATAGCTCCAATATCTAGATACTGGTTCAGCATAATTTTATCTCCGTCGAGCAGCAAATTTGCAACACTACCTGACAAAATAATATAGAAAGAGTATTCAACAATTCCTTTTACGTGTGCTGGAATCACCCATTGAAAAACAGGTTTTTTGATTCGGAAGGCGTAAAACATAGTAACCAAAAAAGCTATAAAATAAATACCTGCCGTGAGATAGATAAACTGTACAGCTGTAATCAACTTAAAATACATAGCCAAAAGAGCCAGCAATGAAAACAGTCGCAAACCGACTTCTTTGATAAAATTCCCAAAGACTGAATGCATATGTACTCTTGCCCACGCATAAAATATTTCGAAATACGCCATAGACAAACCTACAAAGGGTATCATCCAAATAAAATCTTTTACAATTGGATTCTTTTTGGTTACGAAAAATAAAATTTCATCATAAAAAAACAAGCCAATTAAAATCAGAGGAATACTGAACAGTAAGGGAAACAAAACGGTAAAAGACAAAAACTGATTTTTTTCCTCTTCTGTTTTACACCGCGAATAAAACTTCACCAAGGTATTTTGCATTCCGATAGCGAATAAGGGCATCAATACATTGGCGCAGGACAAAATATAATTGGATAATCCATAATACGTTTTACCCAAAATAGGTGGAAATAAAAACAAGGTACTTATCCCGCCTATTCCAAAACCGATGTAAGTGATTATAGTGTTTTTTAGTGATTGATTTAAAACAATGCCCATTATTCGAAGGTAGAATTTAGAAGTTAGAGGTTTGAAGTGACTTTTTTGTGGTTTGAAGTTAGAAATTAGAAGTTAAAAGAGTAGCTAATTCTTTGGTTAAACTCTTTCTGGAATATTTTTGCAAACCTACTGGATTCGATCGTAATTTTCCTTCCAAAAATTGTTGATAGTTGGCTAAAATGTTAGCTTTCAATTGCTGTTTCTTATCGTATTCGAAAAACACTCCTGTATTCGTACTAGTAATAATCTCGGCAAAATCAGAGTCTTTGGGGCCAATAGCGATAATTGGCCTTCCAGAAACCATATATTCGAAAAGTTTTCCCGGAATGATGCTTTTAGTATCTTCTGAATCTATTTCGATTAACAATAACACTTGTGATTTACGTTGATGTGCTACGGCTTCATCGTGTGACACGTAGCCTAAATTATTCAAATAGTCATTGAGCCCAAATCGGGTAATGGTATCCAATACTTCCTGACTCACTGCGCCCATCAACTTAATCTCTAGCTGATTTTTAAAGTCAGGGATTTCAGCAAGTAACTCTACAAAACTTTCCCAAAGAATCATTGGGTTGCGTTCGGATAAAAACGAACCAATATGTGCTAAAGTGAATTTGGCATCTAACGTTTGTGGCGCCACATTTTCCGTATCATACCCATTCGTAATAACTTCAATAGGTTTTGAAGTGATGGCTTGAAACTCCGTTTTAGTCGTTTTACTAGTTACAATTATCGTATCAGCTGCATTTAGCACTTGATGTTCTAATTTTTTATGCTTTTTGGCAGCATAACTAGACAAACGCAAGGCTTTATGATAGCCAATAGTCGTCCAAGGGTCACGAAAATCGGCGAACCATTTGATGTTTACTTTTTTTTGTAACTCCAGTCCAATCAAATGCAAACTGTGCGGTGGACCTGAAGTAACGATAGTGTCAATATTATTTTCAACAATGTATTTCTCTAAATAAGAGACTGAAGGTTTCACCCAAAAAACTCTCGCATCTGGAATGAATAAGTTGCCTCGTATCCACAATAAAAAAGCTTCCAAAAAGGATTGCTTTTTTTGATTAGGAATGATTCCCGAACTTATTTTTTTGGTTTTATTTTTAGAAAAAAAGGAAGCCAATTGATAGGGTTCAAAAATGCATTTTCTTAAAACAATAGCTCGTTGCGACACTTCTTTTTCTAAATGAGCATCGACTATAGGATAGGTTGGATTTTCCGGAATATAAACAATTGGCTGTATATCAAAATCAGGTAAATATTTTACAAACTTAAGCCAACGTTGTACACCTGGTCCACCGGCTGGCGGCCAATAATAAGTGATGATTAAGAGTTTTTTGATATCTTTCTTCAAGTTATTTGTTATTCAATTTATTTAATTCCTCAATATCCAATTGATCCTTTAATCGATTGGTCGCTTTTTTGGCCAGTATCAAACTATCATAATCAATGAAATACACAGGAACTTCGTTTAAGTAAACAATTGTTGCGTTTTGAAGTAGTTCATCAAAATTTGCATTTTCCAATCCCTTAATTGATGTCATTACATCCAAACGTAAATCATAAGAAATTGTAAAATCTGTATATCCTGCTACAAATTGCATCGTTTCAATTTGAGGAAAGTCTCCTATTCCAATTTGTTTAAAAGCGGCTCTTAGGTTGATTCTGTTTTCAGTAGTATCTTCTAATAATATATCAATATCACCAGTGTTTCTTGTATAGCCATAAATATTTACAGCAAGACCTCCAATAGTTAGATAACGAACATTTTTTTCGTTAAATATTGTCCAAATATTTACAATTTCTGGAAGCATTATTTTTTCTGTATCACTCGTGGTGCGTGTTTTAAAACATATGAAAGTTCAACTAATGACATAAATCGTTCCAATCGCTCCAAATATATTTTTTGCAATTCAACCTTTTTTGCATCAATTTTAGCTTTAGATTTCATCTCTTTCTTTACTCTATTTTCTTGATTTTTTTTCGCTCAACATATATCCCTCCTAACAAAAGCAATAACATTCCAATAGAACTAACCAAGGCAATGGTACTTCCAGTTTGCACAACTTCTGGTTCGAATTTGAATTCCACTTGGTGTTTCCCCGCTGGAATTTCAATAGCTCTCAAAACATAATCTGCTCTGTAAATTGGCGTTTCTTTACCATCAACATAGGCTTTCCAACCTTTAGCATAATACATTTCTGAAAACAGCGCTAAACCAGCATTAGCATTCCTTGAAGTATACGTTAAGTGATTCGGTTTATAGGCATCCAAAGTAATTACCGCTGAAGCATCTTTTACAAAGCTTTTATTTGAAATAGTAAACTCTTTTATATTGACAATTACCACGTTTTTAGAATCGAATTTATCAAGCGCTTTCATCTCCTCATCGGCAGAAGAAACTGCTTTTATTTGATTTACAAACCAAGCATTTCCATTCGCATTAGGATTAACAGTTGGGAATTCTTTACCTTCTTTATCCGTTTGAATGATGTATTTTACATTTAAAAAATCTAAAACCTCAATATTATTTTTTGCAATTTGGTAATCGAATAACTGCTGAATTCTTCTAGGCTTAGCCGCGTGATAACCTCCCAAAGATTTATGAAAGTATGAAGCTCTTGCGCTTGATAGATTTCCGCTTACCTCAAAAACCCTGTAATTAGAAGGGTCTCTCAAAATTTGAATATCTGCTGGAGTTTCCTGAAATGGAGCTGCAACTTCTCTACCATTCATAAAATCTTTTCCAGAAACATATTTTTTATCCACGAAGAAAAGATCAAAAATCATCAAAATTCCAACCAAAATTATGGCTGTATTTTGCACCAAACGCTTTTGGGTATACAGCCACAAAATAGCAGCGATAACAATTATAAAAAAAGAAGAACGTAACAAATCGGCTGTGTATAAACTCATACGATCTGCTTTTAATGCGTCTACAAATCCAGGACCATAATTTTGCATATACAATCCATCGTTGCTGCCTGCATAACTCCAAGCACCTTTGCTTACAAAAAGAATGAGCATAACGCCTAAACCAAACAACGCTGTATGCAAAATCCCTTTAGTTTGCTGTGGTTTTTCCAAAGTAAAAAAGGATTGCAATCCCATAATAGCCAATACTGGAAAGGACAATTCGAGGATCACCTGAATAGACGAAACCGCTCTAAACTTATCATACATCGGAATGTAATCGATGAAAAAATCTGTCAATAAAGAAAAGTTTTTTCCCCAAGACAAGACTAACGCAAACATAGCGCCTCCAAAGAAGACATATTTAATTTTCCTTTTATCAATAAACAATGCTAAAACCGCCAAAAAGAAAACCACAACTCCAATATATGCTGGAGCAGCCACTATCGGCTGATCACCCCAATATGTAGGCAATCCATTAGCAAAATCGGCAGCTTGATCTTCAGGAACACCTTGACCCACCATAAATTCAAACATAGCACTGTCTTTCCCAAGAGCTTCACTATTCGAACCACCAAAAAGTCTTGGAGCAATCAAATTGAAACTCTCCATTATTCCATAGCTATATTCAGTAATATAATCACGAGATAAGGCTATATCCTCCGTTTTCTTAGAACCATCTGGGTTGAATGTTAATTCACTTTTTCCACGAGTACTAAAAGCAGTATATTCAGAAGTAGCTAATAAATTGGTAGCATTGGCTCCAATCGCCAAAATTCCAGCAATAGCTAATATTCCAAAGCTTTTACCAAGATCTTTATATTGTTTTTCTTTGATGGCTTGATACGAATAATACCCGATCAAAATCAATAATAATAACAACAAATAATAGGTCATTTGAAAGTGATTTGCATTAATTTCTAATGCTGTGGCAAATAAAGTAACCAAGCCACCTAGAATATATTTACGCTGAAAAACAAGTATAAAACCTGCAATTACCATAGGCATATATCCAATAGCGTGAGCTTTGGCATTGTGCCCCACTCCCAAAATAATAATCAAATATGTAGAAAAACCAAAGGCAATCGCACCAAAAAAAGCTTTAAGTGGATCGATTTTCAAGACCAACAAAAGGCCGTAGAATCCTAAAAAATATAAGAATAAATAATCAGCAGGACGTGGTAAAAATCGGATAGCGTCATCAAGAGCACCGATGTAATCATGAGGGTATTTAGCCCCTAATTGATAGGTAGGCATTCCACCAAAAGCAGAATTTGTCCAGTAAGGTTCTTGATGTTCGATGGCTCTAAAGTCGTTTTGCTCTTTGGCCATCCCAGTAAACTGAGCAATATCAGACTGGAAGATTTGTTTTCCTTGTAGAACAGGATAAAAATAAATTAAAGAAATAACTACAAAACCTAGAATAGCTAACGCGTGCGGGTAAAATTTATTTAAAACTTTCAATGGATTCAGATTTGAATTAGATTAAAAAATGGGCTTCAGCGCACAAATTTAATCTATTTCTTCGTAATCCACATATTCTCCCACTTTTTTGGTCTCTTTTGGATTTTTGGAACGAGCAGTATCTACAATAATCTCGTCTTGATTGTTGTTTCTTCTATTATTTTGGGCATATTGCTGTTGCGCATATTGTTGCTGTTGCTGAAAATTCTCACCGGCTTTCTCCACCGCTTTTTTAACTAAAATCGGTAAAAAAAGTTTAGCCAAAAATTTAAAAACATAGTAAAACATAATCATGTAAAACAATGTTCTTACAAATCCACTAAATGAAGCTAGTTGCATATCTAAAAATTTTTCCAAAATTAGTAAATCAAATGGTCAAATTTAAAATCCTAATCTTAAATAAATAATAAAATATAGTACATTTGGTTGCGTTACTATTTTAAATCAAAAGAATATAACTATGCTCCCATTCAAAAAAATTATTTTAATCACCTTATTTTTAACACCTTTTACTCATTATGGGCAATTTACAGATCAAATTAATTCCAATCGCCCTGGTGAAACTATGTCGGCTTATGGTGTAGGCAAACATGTCATTCAGCTTGAAAGCGGCATCTATGGCATAACTTCCCATCACAATTTATTGAATTATGATGTCAATGGTTTTGGACTTGACGCCACGATTCGTTGGGGCGCTTTCCTAGAAAGATTAGAAGTCATTGCAGATATTCAATATCAAAATGACCAACTCGACAGTAATATCAGCTCAACCAAAAGGGCTAATTTTAGACAAACCAATTTAGGAGCAAAGTATTTAATTTATGATCCTTTTAAAAATTACGAGAAAAAAGTCAATTTTTACAGTTGGAAAGCCAATCAACGTTTTAATTGGAGACAGTTTTTACCAGCCGTTTCTTTATTTGCTGGAGCGAATTTTGTTTTCGAAGGAAATCCGTATGCCTTTTCACTAGAATCTAGTATTTCTCCAAAAGTTATGCTGATCACACAAAATCATTTTGGAGATGGTCGTTGGGTTTTTGTTACTAATATCATAGCCGACTACATAGGTACAGACTATCCAAGTTATGGCTACGTAGTCACTTTAACCCGCGGATTCAGTAAAAGATGGTCTGGATTTATTGAAAACCAAGGCTACAATAGCGATTTTTATAGCGATATGATCGCTCGTGGTGGAGCCGCCTATTTGCTTAACGACAACCTACAAATCGATGCATCAATCAGTACCAATTTCAAGGATACTCCATCGATTTTATATGGTGGATTTGGGGTTTCTTGGCGCTATGATGGTTTTTACAAAAAAGCGATTTCAAAAATAAAAAAAGAAGATAAAAAGAAAAAAGCTACCGACAATCAGGAACAAGAAAGAAGAAGAAAATCCAAATACGACTAACAAACAAGCCCTTAATTGGGCTTTTTTTATGAATAAAAGTTGGTTATATTCGCACCTACACTTTACACTTTACAATCCATGATTACGATTCACGAAGCCAAAAGCAAAAAAGAAATCACCGAGTTCATAAAATACCCTTTTTCGCTCTATAAAAACAACAACTATTGGGTACCACCATTGATTGCAGATGAATTAGAAACTTTTGACAAGACCAAAAATCCCGCTTTTGAAAATGCCGAAGCGTATTTTTTTGTCGCTAAAAGAAATCAAGAAATTGTTGGAAGAATTGCAACTATCATCAATTGGGATGAAGTCAATAATCAACAGAAAAAAAAGGTTCGTTTTGGTTGGTTTGATGTTATTGACGACATAACAGTAACCCAAGCACTACTTGAAAAAGTGTATGAATTGGGACGTAAAAACAACTTAGACTATGTAGAAGGTCCGATGGGGTTTTCTAATCTTGACAAAGTAGGTGTACTAACCGAAGGCTTTGAAGAAATTGGTACAATGATTACTTGGTACAATCATCCTTATTATGCGCAACACTTTGAGCAATTGGGCTACGTTACCGAAAAAGAATATGTAGAAAACAAATTTCCTTTTTCGAATGTAAAACTAGAAACGTTCGACAAAGCACAAGAGTTGATTAAAAAGCGATACCAATTAAAAGCCATCAATTTCACCAAAACTAAAGACGTCCTTCCGTATGTGGACAAAATGTTTGATTTATTCAATGAATCGTATGCCAAACTTTCCTCGTTTGTAGCGATTACGGATATTCAGAAGGAATATTTCAAAAACAAATACATCAACTTCATCAATCCAGAATACATTAAATATGTAGAAGACAAAGACGGAAATCTAGTCGCTTTTGCCATCGTAATGCCGAGTTTTTCAAATGCACTACAAAAAGCAAAAGGCAAGTTATTTCCTTTTGGTTTCCTTCATTTATTACAAGCAAGAAAAAACAGTAAAGACGTTCTTTTTTATTTAATTGGCGTACATCCCGACTACCAAAACAAAGGAGTTCACGCTATTATTTTTAAAGAATATCATACCACTTTTACTGAAAAAGGCATTCAAAACTGCATCCGTACACCCGAATTAGCAGACAATCTCGCTATTCAATTGCTATGGAAAAACTTCAATCCCACCATTCACTGCCGAAGAAAAACGTTTAGAAAAGAACTTTAATTATAGTGAATAATCACTAATTTTTAGTCCTCATAAAACAAAAAAATCCATTCGTCAAAAACGAATGGATTTTCTATATAACTGCCTACTACTTAACTGTAAACTGAATACTTAAAAATTAAGCTTCCATATCTACTGTAGTACGTGCTGCAATTTCTTTATAGGTACCGTTAACAAGTTTCTCACGAATCGCTTCGAAAGCCGCCAAGGTTTCTTCAATATCTTCTAAAGTATGCGAAGCCGTTGGAATCATACGCAATAAAATAATACCTTTCGGGATTACTGGATATACAACAATCGACAAGAAAATACCGTAGTTTTCTCTCAAGTCGTTTACCATCACCATCGCTTCTGGAATACTTCCTTCTAAGTAAACAGGAGTAATACAAGTGTTGGTATCGCCAATATTAAAACCTTTTTCTTTTAATCCGTTTTGCAACGCATTTACATTTACCCACAATTTATCTTTAATTGCAGAGGATTCACGCAACAATTGCAAACGTTTCAAAGAACCAATCGTTTGGATCATCGGTAACGCTTTAGCAAACATTTGAGAACGCAAATTGTACTTCAAATAATCGATTATATCCTTATCGGCAGCCAAAAAAGCACCAATATTCGCCATAGATTTAGCAAACGTAGAAAAATAAACATCAATTCCGTCTTGACAACCTTGCTCCTCACCTGCTCCTGCACCTGTTTTTCCAAGCGTTCCAAAACCGTGTGCATCATCAACCAATAAACGGAAATTGTATTTCTCCTTCAAGGCTACAATTTCTTTCAATTTTCCTTGTTGCCCACGCATTCCAAAAACACCTTCGGTAATGAACAAAATTCCTCCACCTGTTTCTGTCGCCATTTTAGTAGCACGTTGCAGGTTTTTCTCCATGCTCTCTAAATCATTGTGCTTATACGTAAAACGTTTTCCACTATGTAAACGAACTCCATCAATAATGCACGCATGTGCATCTACATCATATACAATAATATCATTTCGAGTCACAAGAGCATCAATGGCTGACATGATTCCTTGGTAACCAAAATTCAACAAATAAGCCGATTCTTTCATTACAAAAGCAGCCAATTCTTGCTCCAATTGCTCGTGATATTTGGTATGACCACTCATCATACGCGCACCCATTGGGTAAGCTGCACCAAACTGAATTGCTGCATCTGTATCTGCCTGACGCACTTCTGGATGATTGGCCAAACCTAAATAGTCGTTCAAACTCCAGTTCAATATATTTTTTCCTTGAAATTGCATTCTTGGCCCCAATTCTCCTTCTAGTTTAGGAAAAACAAAATATCCTTCTGCCTGAGAAGCCCATTTTCCTAAAGGACCTTTATTGTTTTGGATTCTTTCGAATAAATCTTTTACCATAATATAATGACTTAATACTACATTTTTATTAAGGTGCAAAATTAAATATTTAAAATTTATAATTACTCCCAAAATCCTTTTATTTTACTTAAAAAAACAGCCTTCTCAAGACGATTATTTTTAGTAGCTAAATCCTGCTCTTCATTACAAGCTCTTATGGCTCAACCGAATTTTACTAAAGCACTAGCAGGAGCTTCTTTTAGTCGCTCTGCTAGTACAAGTAAAATACTCGGTTGAGACACAAGAGGCTTTTCATTTCGATCAGGGCTAGGCAAAGTGCTAACCATAAAGTTTGTATCTTTGAACACCAAAGCTTCAAAAATGTCAAACAACACCAAAGAGTTAAAACTAGCCGTCCTAATTGACGCCGACAACGTTCCGTATAGCAACATCAAAGGGATGATGGAAGAAATCACCAAATACGGCACTCCCACCACCAAACGCATCTATGCTGATTGGACAAAACCCAATTCTAATGGTTGGAAATCGGTTTTATTAGAACACGCCATTACACCTATTCAACAATACAGTTATACTACGGGAAAAAATTCCTCCGACTCCGCTTTGATTATTGATGCAATGGATTTGTTGTACTCCGATAAAGTTGATGGTTTTTGTATCGTTTCTAGCGACAGCGATTTTACTCGACTCGCCATTCGGTTACGAGAATCAGGTATGAAAGTCATTGGTATTGGTGAAAAGAAAACGCCAAACGCTTTTATCGTGGCCTGTGATCGTTTCGTATTTATAGAAGTTTTAGAAGGTGCCACCAAAAAGAAAAAACCAAAAGCCACCACTACTACTACTCCAAGCGATACCAAAAAAGTAGTAGAAAAAGAAACGGCTATCAAAATAGACAACCCAACTATTGACCTTATTGAAGATACTATTGATGCTATAAGCGACGATGATGGCTGGGCATTTTTGGGCGATGTGGGAAATCTAATCGTCAAAAACAAACCCGAATTCGATCCAAGAAGTTATGGCTTTAGCAAACTCACTCCTATGCTCAAATCCCTAACTGACATTCTTGAAATTGACGAGAGAGATTCTGACAAGAAAGGAATCAAACATGTTTACGTAAGACTTCGTTATTAATCATTCCCCAAAATCATCAACACATGAAAATAGTATTCGCCACCAATAACGAAAACAAGATAAAAGAAATCCAAAGCATGCTTCCCGAAACCATCACGATAGTGAGTCTTGAAAGCATTGGTTGCTTTGAGGAAATTCCAGAAACCGCTGCTACTATTGAAGGAAACGCTATTATGAAAGCGAATTACATAACCGAAAATTATGGTTATGATTGTTTTGCTGATGATACTGGACTTGAAATAGAAGCTTTAAACAACGAACCAGGAGTATACTCTGCTCGTTATGCTGGAGAACAACGTTCCGCTGAGGACAATATGAACAAGGTACTCCATCTTTTATACAACGAAACCAACAGAAACGCACAATTTAAAACCGTGATTTGTTTGAATCTTAAAGGCAAACAATACTTATTCACTGGTATAGCCAAAGGAAGCATTACTTCAGAAAAAAAAGGCGAAGGAGGCTTTGGATATGACCCGATTTTTCAACCAGAAAATTACAAAGAAACATTTGCGGAACTTTCACTTGAAACTAAAAACAAAATCAGTCACCGTGGCGTTGCAACACAATCGTTACTTGTATTTCTGAATACAACTCATTAACAATCAAAAATGTATCATTTTTTATAACATTTTTTAGAATTTCTCGCTATAATTTCACATCAAAAAGAGTATTAAAAACTTAAATTTCAAAATTCAAAAAGCTAACTTTCTGACAATCAAATCACAATAATTCATTAAAACTTAAAATTACATTAGTTAATCTGAGAAATTAACATTAATTTTGCACCCTATTTTAAAAATACATAATGAACAAATTTGAACAATTAGGATTGAATGAATCGTTACTGAAGGCGATTTTAGATCTAGGATTTGAAAATCCGTCAGAGGTACAGGAAAAGGCGATTCCCCTATTATTGGAAAAAGACACAGATATGGTTGCGTTGGCTCAAACAGGGACAGGGAAAACGGCAGCTTTCGGTTTTCCGCTAATCCAAAAAATTGATGCCGACAACAGAAATACACAAGCATTAGTTTTATCGCCAACACGCGAACTTTGCCTACAGATTACAAATGAACTTAAAAACTACGCAAAATACGAAAAAGGTATTAATGTAGTTGCGATTTATGGTGGAGCTAGTATTACAGAGCAAGCTAGAGAAATTAAAAGAGGAGCACAAATTATTGTAGCTACTCCTGGAAGAATGCAAGACATGATCAATAGAGGTTTGGTAAACATCAAGAACATTGATTATTGCGTACTTGATGAAGCAGATGAAATGTTAAACATGGGATTCTATGAAGACATTTGTTCGATTTTATCAGATACTCCAGACGAAAAAAGCACATGGTTATTCTCTGCAACTATGCCAGCAGAGGTAGCAAGAATTGCAAAACAATTTATGAGCAGTCCTCTTGAAATTACAGTAGGAACTAAAAACTCAGGATCTGCAACTGTTTCTCACGAATTTTATTTGGTAAACGCAAGAGATCGTTACGAAGCTTTAAAACGTTTAGCCGATGCTAATCCAGATATTTTCTCAGTAGTATTTTGTCGTACCAAAAGAGATACGCAACAAGTAGCTGAAAAATTAATAGAAGACGGATACAGCGCTGCTGCCTTACACGGAGATTTATCGCAAGCACAACGTGATGGGGTAATGAAATCATTTAGAGGAAGACAAATCCAAATGCTAGTAGCTACCGACGTAGCCGCACGTGGAATTGACGTAGACAACGTAACTCACGTTGTAAACTACCAACTTCCTGACGAAATCGAAACTTACAACCACCGTTCTGGTCGTACCGGTCGTGCTGGTAAATTAGGAACTTCGATTGTAATCGTTACCAAAAGTGAATTGCGTAAAATTTCTTCTATCGAAAGAATCATAAAACAAAAATTTGAAGAAAAAACAATCCCATCTGGAATTGAAATCTGCGAAATTCAATTATTGCACTTAGCCAACAAAATCAAAGAAACTGAAGTAGATCACGAAATTGACAACTACCTTCCAGCTATTAATGATGTATTAGAAGGTCTAAGTAAAGAAGAATTAATCAAGAAAATGGTATCGGTAGAATTTAATCGTTTTATCAACTACTATAAAAAGAACAGAGACTTATCTAGCCAATCATCTGGCTCAGATCGTCGTGAACGCGACGATAGAGATAGTGCGTCTAGAGGAAACAATAGCGGTGCAACTCGTTACTTTGTAAACATCGGTTCAAGAGATAATTTTGATTGGATGACTTTGAAGGATTTCTTAAAAGAAACTTTAGACTTAGGTCGTGATGACGTATTCAAAGTAGATGTAAAAGAAGGATTCTCTTTCTTTAATACAGATGCTGAACATACTGATAAAGTAATGGACATCTTAAACAATGTGCAATTAGAAGGACGTCGAATCAATGTAGAGATCTCTAAAAATGATGGTGGCGGAAGACGTGACCACAACGGAAGAAGCTCTGGAGGTTTTGGCGGTAGAAGTTCTGCTCCAAGAAGAGAAGGCAACTTCGCTCCAAGAAAAGAAGGCGGATTCCGTAGCGACAGAAACTCAGCTCCAAGAGAGGGAGGATTCAGAAGCGAAAGAGGTAGTGCTCCAAGAAGAGAAGGCGGTTCAACAGAAAGAGCCCCAAGACGTTCTGAAAGTTTTGGCGATAGCCCTAGACCAAGAAGACCAAGAAGAGACTAACATTCCTTTGTTAATTTTCTTATAATAATACTAAGAAACTACAAAATATTTAATTGCGATTTACTACTTTTAAAGCTTTAAATTCGTATATGAGATATTTTGTAGTTTTCTTTTTTATGCTACTTTCAGTTAGCAGTTTCGCACAAGAAACCAACCCTACTTTAAAAGTTTCAGGAACCATCGTTAATGACAGTAATGACCAACCATTATCTTATGCTAACATCATCAATGTCAACAAAGTAAAAGGAACCACTACAGATACTAAAGGAAATTTTGAAATTGAAGTTTCACAAAGCGACACCTTACACGTCTCATTATTAGGTTTTCAATCCATCAAAGTTAGAGTTACAAACGACTGGTTGAAAAATAAAACCACAGTAATTAAACTTACAGAAAAAGCAATAGCCCTTGAGGAAGTGGTTATTAGACCTTTTCACCTTACAGGATATTTAGAAGTAGATTCAAAATTGATTCCAGTAAAAGAAAACTTCAGATATAGTATTTCAGGATTAACTGCTGGTTACGAAGGTGGACAATATTCTCCTGATGCTTTCGGAAAAGTACTTGGGTCGATTTTTAACCCAGCAGATATGTTGTATAACTTTTTTGGTAAAAAACCAAAAGAATTACGAAGATTAAAGGATTTAAAGAAAGACGACACAGTACGCAAAGCCTTAGAGTCTAAGTACGATAGAGAGATGATTGCTACCTTATTAGGAATAGATAAAAATGAAATTCCTGACATCCTCAAACGATGCAATTACTCTGACGCATTTATCCAAACAGCCAATGATTTACAAATTATGGATGCCATAAGTGGTTGCTATGAAGAATATAAAATCTTGAAGAAAAAATAATAATACGTATTACTTTTTTATATTTTTTATGATTCGCTTAGTAGCCTTTTCAACAGCTTCTTTTACCGCAATTTCACTAAATGGTTTAACCACGAAATCTGCAGGATTATACTTTGAAGCTTTAAAGAAATATCCAGGATAAGCTGTAGCAAAAATAATTTGAAAATCGATAGTCTCAAATTTATCCAAAACTTCAAAAATTTGTTTTTCACGCATATTAATATCCAAAAAAACAATATCAGGCTTCTTAGCAACAATCTCTAAGTAGGCAGTTTCCATAGTCTTAGCTACACCAGCTATCTCAAGTTTTAAGCAATGCGTAGAGATAATTTTCTTTAAAATCTCAATGTTGATCATTTCGTCATCAACAAGTACAACAGAATATATGTTCATATTTGGGTTAGGAATAAATAGTGGTATTTTTTATTCTAAATAGTTCTTAAATATAATTAAAAACCTTAACAAAAAAACAAGACAGCATTACATTTATCAAGAACTTATTGTTAATAGAATGAAATAACCCCATAAAACTAGAAAATTGAATTTTGTGAAAATATAATTTTGTAATCTAAAATCTTGTTCTACTTTTGCTCCTCGAAAAACAATACAATTGTTGTGAAAAAAATTGGCGTATATCTTTTAACCCTCACATTGCTATTCCCTATTTTTGGGAATCTAGTGATATACACCCAATTTAAAGCCAATCAAGAGCAAATCATCAAAACCATTTGTGTACAACGAAAATTAGTTACCAATACTTGTAACGGACGTTGTGAATTACAAAAAAGCCTAAAACAATTTGATGAGAATGAGAAAAAAATGGAAAACATTCTGAAAGAAAAAGCAGATTTTGTTTACCTCATTCATTCGAATCCTACAGCATTCACAAGTAACACCGCTATAACTTCAACAACCAAGTTGAACGTTTTTCATACGTCTGGAAAAACCATTTCCAAAACAAATTCGACTTTCAGACCTCCCTCCTTTTTACTATAATCTTATTCAAAATCCATTTCAATCTCAATTGAAAGGCATTGACTTGTATTAAAATACAATGTCTCGCAATGATTGCCTCTGAAAGATTTCGTGCGTTTTAATTCGAAAATGCACCAATCTCATTTCAAAAAAGAACATATATCAAGTTCTTTTTCGATACAATCATGCAAAAAAAAACAAATGAATATCATAATAGTAAAAAACCAACTCATGAAAAAATATATTTTAAAAGCAACTCTAGCTTTAGCAGCAATAGTAACTATAACCGCATGTTCTAACGATAACGACGAAGCAATCAATGGAACAGGTTCTTTAGCACTTGAATTTGACAATGCTTTCAAAGCCAACGATCTTATCCTAACTTCACAAGCGAATACAACAGCCAACAACGAAGTGTTGAAAATCAGTACCGTAAAATACATCGTAAGTAACATCGTTTTGACAAAAGAAGACGGAACAACGTTCACTTACCCAAAAAGCGAAAGCTACTTCATTATAGACGAAGCTACTCCAGCTAGTTTAGAAGCTCAATTAAAAAACATTCCAGCAGGTAATTATACCAGAGTAAAATTCGGAATTGGGGTAGACAAAGCACAATGGGAACTTGGTGCCACAGGACAAGGCGATTTCTTAGCCAAAGCACAAGCAGCAAAAATGATGTGGAGCTGGACTGCAGGATACAAATTCTTAGCTTTCGAAGGTACCTTTACTTCAAGTACAGTGACAACTCCTACTTCGTTTATGATCCACACAGGACAAACAGGAACCGATTACAACTACACTGAAATCACTTTGGATTTAGCTACCAAAGCATTAGTTAGAACCAACATTACCCCACAAGTACATATCATCACAGATATCTCTAAAGTGGTAGACGGAGCCAATACTATCAAATTGACAGACAACAATATGAACGGTATGGGTGCTATGATTATGAGTGGTTCAAAATTAGCCTTAATTACCGCTAATGTTAACCAAATGTTCAAAGTAGATCACGTTCATAACGACTAATCCACTTCACAAAAAGCGATTGAAAGTCGCCATCTATTAAGAATAAGGAGCGAATCATCAGGCATTTTTGTCAACAAGATTCCCGCCATCATTCCAAAACTTGTGAGCTGAACACCAGCTCACAAGGTTTTCCCTTCTGTCGGGGCTAGAAGACCCACACTTAGGATACTTTGGAAACATTCAAACGAAAATCGCTTTCAATCGTTTTTTTACCAAAATCGCTAACCAAAGTTATCGCGATTCCTTTTTTAATAACAAAATGTACAAATACAAATGAAAACAAAATACCTATTGTTGTTCATTTTTCCTATTCTTTTGAGTTGTTCAAACGACAACGACGAAGACTATCAAAATGTACCCATCAACTTCAAAGTCCCTTCAAACTTTCCGCCAGTTGCCTATAATTTTGCCAATAATCCGTTGACCGAAAAAGGATTCGAATTAGGAAAAAAATTATTCTATGACGGACGATTGGCTTCAGACGGAATCGTTTCTTGTGGTTTTTGTCACGAACAAGAAACAGCGTTTACGCACCACGGACACACCGTAAGTCACGGAGTAGACGGCGCTGTAGGCACTCGAAATACGCCTTCCATTCAAAATTTAGCCTATCAAACTACCTTTATGTTTGATGGCGCTACCAATCATTTGGACTTACAAGCCATCATTCCTTTTACCAGTCCAATAGAAATGAATGGCGATTTCAACAAAGCGCTTGCGATGATGAAAAATGACCCTGAATACCGAAAGTTATTCAAATCCGCTTTCACTGACGGATTAATTAATTCTGAAAATATGCTAAAAGCCTTGGGACAATTTATGGTAATAGTAACCTCAAGCAATTCAAAATTTGATAAATTCAGAAGAAATGAAGGTGGCATCACACTCACTACGAGCGAAAAAGAGGGCTATGCTGTTTTTAATGCCAAATGTGCTTCTTGTCACGCTACAGATTTAATGACCGACCATTCTTTTAGAAACAATGGCCTGCCCGTAAATCCAGCAGTAAACGATGTGGGACGTTACCGAGTAACAGAACTAGCCGCCGATTTATATAAATTCAAGGTACCAAGTTTAAGAAACATCGAAAAAACAGCACCATATATGCACGACGGACGCTTTGGAACACTAGAAGCCGTCTTAGATCATTATGCCAATGGTGTTGAAAATTCAACAACTTTGGATCCCCTTTTAAAACAAAACGGAAAAATAGGTATTAGCCTTTCTATTCAAGAAAAAGAACAACTTATTGCCTTTTTGAAAACACTAACCGATTACGAATTCCTTACCGATAAACGATTCTCGGAATTTTAAAAAGTTAGCAAAAATTGTCAATACAGATAAAAACAACCCATCAAAATGAAAAAAATATACCTATTAGTTCTTGTTTTATGTCATCAAATAGGATTCTGTGCAAAGACAGAAGACCCAATTTCGGGATTCACCTTTCAAAAGATGCTTATAGAAAGCTATGACGATTTTTGTGATGCTTGTGGCTGTTCAGCAAGTGGTGGAAGTATGGGGTTCAGTTCTATGCTGAACTCTAATTTTGTGGGAATTCGGTATTTTTATCAAAGTTACTCTAGCCAAGACGGCATATTTGCTAATTCGCCTTGGGTAGATGAACACTTTAATACCCTTCAACTTTGGAGTAAAATTCCCGTTACAGAACAATTACAACTTTCGCTATTAGTTCCTTACCAGTTTCACAACAGAGAAAGAACCACTGGCAATGAATCCATCAAAGGTTTGGGCGACATCACCCTGATGGGATTGTATACTATCTATAAAACTCACAAAGACAGCACTCTTTTGATTCATAAATTACAGCTTGGAGGTGGGGTAAAAATGCCTACTGGGAAGTTTAACGAAACCAACAATGCTGGCAATATCAACCAAAGTTTTCAAGTCGGAACTGGGAGTTGGGATTTTTTATTAGCTACAGAATACATCCTCAAAAAAGGGAAATTAGGATTGCATACTATGGCCAATTATACCGTAAAAACAGAAAACAAAAAACAATACCAATTTGGAAATCAGTTCAATTATGGCAGCACACTGTTTTATTTATTTGATACTTCCGCTGTTCAATTTGTACCTCAATTAGGAATTGCAGGAGAAGTTTATGCTACCAATAAACAGTATGGGTTGAATTTACCTAATACTGCTGGAGATGTTTTGTTTAGCAAACTTGGTCTAGAACTAGGAAAAGACAATTTTTCTCTTGGAATTAATGCTATGCTACCTATCAATCAACACTTAGCCAATAATAAAATGGAAGCCAACTATCGTTGGAGTATTAACTTGAATTATAGTTTATAAAAAACAAAAGCAAAAAAGTTAAAAATGCATTACCATTCTAAACGCTTGAACAATGAAAAAAATAATCTTATTCTGTATCCTTTTTTTATTCGCTTACTGCACTCCTAAACAGGAGCAATTGCCTTATTTGGGAGACCCGATAAAGAAAGGAAACAAAATCGATTATCCAACGATAAGTCCTTTTCGTTTTTTGGATCAAGAGGGAGAGCTGGTAACCAATTCAACACTGAGAAGCAAAATTTATATTGCTGATTTTATCTTTTTAAAATGTCCAACCATTTGCCCAAAAATGAATATGCAATTAAAAAGAGTGTATGATGTTTTTGAAAAGGATAATGAAATTATTTTCGTTTCGCACACTATCGATCCTGAAAACGATTCAATTCCTGCACTAAAAGCCTACGCAGATGCTTTGAATGTAAAAACAAACAAATGGCTCTTTTTATACGGTCAAAAAAAAGAAGTCTATGAATTGGCCGAAAAAAGTTATTATGCTAAAGCTTATAAAGATCAAACTGCCCCAGGAGGATATGTGCATAGCGGTGGTTTTTTGTTAGTAGATAAAAAAGGACATATTCGAGGTGTTTATGACGGCACCGATACTAAAGATGTGGATCGTTTGATAAAAGAAATCATTATTTTAAAAAAAGAAATACGATAAATTGAAAAGAGGCATTATATATATTATTGTATTGGCTACCTTTTTCCAAAGTTTTTCTAACTTATGGATTATAGGGGCTTTTTATGTCAATCAAGATTATATTGCTCAAAATCTATGTATCAACCGTTTTGATAAAATACCACTTTGTAATGGTAAATGCTACTTAAATACCAAACTTAGTAAAAACGAAAGTAAGGAAGAAAAAATCCCAAATATCAAAGAAAAAGAGACACTATTGTATTTTAATTTTCAAAAAACAATAGCATTTACAATTACCATTACACTTGAAATTCGTCAAAAAATAGTTGACTTGAATGTCTCAAAAATTAGAGCGCCTTACCTTTTTGCTATCCTCCAACCTCCAAAATTGGCTTAACTTATTAGTACTATTTTATTATTAATCAAGTTAACTCATACCTATGCAAACAGGAATTTTACCAGTATGCAACCTTGATATATTTGATGAAAAATTAAAGCACTTATGGATTGATAACCTTTGGAATCTTTTGGAGCGATTTCCTAGTTTAGAATATCCACACAAAAATAATTTTTACACTTTGCTAATTATCAATGAAGCCCAAGGGGAAATTGAAATTGACAATGAAAAAATAAATCTTATCGATGCAAAAATTATCATCATCAAACCTCGTTGCATAAATAGTATCGAAATAAATAATAATGCCTCAGGAAAAATAATCTGTTTTTCAGAGGATTTTTTCTCATTGCGATACAACAATAATATTTTAAATCAATTCTCTTTATTTGATAGAGAAGCAAAAAAATCGTTTCGATTAACCGAAAATAAAAGGCAAAAAATAGATTTATTGCTTGAACTAATGCAGGAAGAATACTTGCAACAAAGGAATGATGCGAACAAAGTGATTCGCTCTTATTTGAATATCTTTTTATTTGAACTAGAGCGATTCTTTAAACCATTGGGAGTAAGTAAACATAAAAATCTAAAGCAGGATAAAATTCAACTTTTTGAAAAACTGATAGAAAATCATTTTGTGACCAAAAAATTACCTTCTTGCTATGCCGATATGTTGAATGTGAGCACTAATTATTTAAATAAACTTTGTAAAGAAGAAACAGGACAAACCGCTGGTGATTTGATTCGAAAGCAAATTGTGATTGAAGCGCAAAGACTTCTTCATTATACCAACTTATCGATCAATGAAATTGCTCAAACCATAGGATTTGAAAACACATCCTATTTTGTTACTTTTTTCAAAAAACAAACCTTAGTAACTCCTGAACAATTTAGAAAAGACAATAGCCATTAAGAGAAAATGAGTACAGCAAAAACTATTAGAAAAACACATCGTTATTTAGGACTTTTCACGGGAATTCAATTCCTACTTTGGACCATTAGTGGTCTCTATTTCAGTTGGACTGATATTGATGATATTCACGGTGATCTTTATAAAATCACAAAAAAAGAAAGATCTTTTGAGCATTTGATCGGTTTCTCTGAATTTCAAATCAAGGATAAAATAACCTCGGTTGAACTCAGGGATATTACTGGAACTCCATATTACTGGATCAATAACAAACAGTTAGTCAATGCCTATACAGGTATTCTAAAAAACGGAATAACTGCAACTGAAGCCGTCTCCATAGCAAAAGAGCATACTATCAAGAGCTTAAAAGTAAAAGATGTTGTACTCCTAGAAACAGTAGGAAAACATCACGAATACAGAGAAAAAAAAGTCCCCGTATATGTGATTAGTTACAAGGGAAATGATGCCATCAAAGCTTATGTCTCAAAAGAGGATGGAAAATTTCAAACCATACGACACAGTAAATGGCGAATCTTCGATTTTCTTTGGATGACACACACTATGGATTACGAAGGTAGAGATAACATCAACACGCTTACTTTGCGCATTTTCTCATTAGTTGGCTGCTGTACTGTAATAAGCGGTTTTGCACTTTACTTTAACAGCTCAAAAACTATAAGACGATTAAAAAGAAGGATTTACAAAAAGCAATAAAAACCATACCTATAACTTAATGAAAAAACAATGAAAAAACTAATCTATCTAGCTGTCCTAGGTACAGTATTGAGCTGTAACAAAAAACAAGAAGTTGTTGTTGAAGAAAAAGCTACTACTGTACTTGAACCTAGCAATCCTCTAAACCAATTAAAATACGACAACAAAGTTGATTTTTATTGCAAAATGGATATTGTCAAATTTGGAGTAAGCGACACCCTTCATTACAAAGGAAAATTATATGGCTTTTGTGCCAAAATGTGCAAAGATGAATTTTTAAAAAATCCTGAAATGTATCTGGCTAAAAAGTAAAATAAAAGAATTGAAAAACAAAATAGAGCCAATATTGGACTAGTGCAGGAATTACAGCAGGTATTGATATGAGTCTTGCAATTGTTCGTGAAGTTCGTGGCGATGAATACTTAAAAATAACAATGCTGGATTTAGAGTACGATCCAAAGCCACCATTAGAAGGAGGTTCGGTAACAAATACCGACAAAGAAACTGTAAAAATGATGGTAGCAATGTACGATTCAATGTTTGGACCAGTATTGGACAGTATAAAAAAGGGAAAGTAAAATAGTTTGGTTAAAAGAGTAAAATAGTAGCGTGAAAATTTCAATTCGTATTGGAATAACCTTTCATTGTTAAACCAAAATGAAAGAGTGCTTTCACTCTAATAAAATTATAATTATAAAATTACAAAATGAAAAAAAAATTTTTTATTGCACTGGCTTTAGTAGCTTCAGTACAAATTTATGCACAAGAAAAAGACAGCATCGAAAAAAAATATACCTTAATGGACGAAGTGATTATTGAAGGAGTCAGAAAGTCTAAGGATGTATCAAGCGAATTGGCTTCAAAACTTCCAATTAAAAATTTAGAAAATCCGCAGGTTACCGCTTCGGTTTCGCCACAGCTCATTAAAAATAGAAATTTTTACACTCAAGGTGAAATGCTACAAAATGCCACTGGTGTTGTCCCGAGCTGGGCTGGTATTTCCCCATATTATTCCATTAGAGGATTTCGTACTCGTTCGAGCTTCAGAAATGGGGTTAATGGTTATGTCGCGTCTGATATGGATCCTGTCAGCATAGCTCAGCTAGAGGTTATCAAGGGACCAAGTGCTGTTATTTTCGGAGGCGGTGGCTCTACAATGATAACTTTTGGCGGACTCATTAATCGTATTACCGTAAAACCGCAGGATAAAGCATTTGCCAATATCAGTGTGTTGGGTGGCTCTTATGATCTGCAAAGGACAACACTTGATGTTAACAGTCCTCTTGACAAAGACGGGAAGATTCTCGCAAGACTAACAGGAGCTTATACTTACAAAGGCTCTTTTCAAGATCAGGGTTTTTCAAAAACTTTTTTTGCTGCTCCAAGTATTTCTTATAAGGTTAATAATCAAATGAAGATTCAGCTGGATGCCGAAATTTTAAACAAAACGGCTACTAATAACTCACTGTACCAAGTGGCTTTAGGCAATGCTAAATCCTCCGAGGAGCTGAATTTGGATTACTTCCATTCCTTCCAGGACAATACTGTAACTTTGAACAATAAGGCGGTAAATATTTATGGAAAAATTATTTATCAGCTTTCACCAAACTGGAAATCTGAAACCAATTTAATTTCAATAAATAATAAAACTCCAGGAGATTATATACGACTGCGATTGGATGATAACAGCCAAAATGTTACCAGAAGAGTATACAGAATGTACCCAGAAAATATTACCAGCCAGCAAATTCAACAAGATTTTGTTGGAAATTTCAATATTGGAAAAATCAAAAACCGACTTGTTACTGGAGTTGAATATTACCATTATCTCTATGCTATCAGTAGTAAATCTATGAATTTTACCAAAGTTCCAGCAACTGGAACTGATAGTCAAAACGCTTATTTTAATAATGAGTATATTGCTGCTCAATTAGCTTCAAAACCTTATGGAGAAAATTATAAAGCAGTTCAGGATCATTATTCATTTTATATTTCGGATGTTATTAATCCCCTTGAGAATCTTAGCCTGATGTTGAGCGCAAGAATAAATCATATTGACAACAAAGGTACGCAGGATTTATTGACAGCAACCACAACTGCTGATTACAAACAGACTGCTATTTCTCCAAAATTGGGAATAAATTATCAAATCATTCCTGAAAAAATTGCATTATTTGCTAATTATATGAATGGTTTTCAAGCCCAAGCACCTCAATCAGTAAATGGTGAGATGACCAATTTTCAGCCCGTTTATGGAAATCAATGGGAATCGGGAGTTAAAATTTCTCTGCAAAAGAACTTACTGGATGCCGTTTTAAGTTATTATAATATAGATGTAACCAATGTGGTAAGGCAAGATCCAAATAATACCGCATCTTATTTACAAGATGGTAAACAAAATAGTAAAGGTTTTGAAGCTGATTTAGAATCAAATCCAATCAAAGGATTGTTTCTGCATGCAGGTTTAGCTTATAACGACAGTAAACTTATCGTTTCCGATGCTCTTACTCAAGGCTTAAGACCCGTAGATGCTGGTCCTAAACTTTCCGGAACCTGGTATATCAATTATGCTCCGCAGTCAAAAGGTTTAAGCGGTTTTTCTTTAGGTTTGGGCGGGAGTCATTATGGTAAAGACTTAATTATCAATAATACTAATGGTTCTTTTTCTACTGATGCTTACACCTTAATCAACTCTGTTTTAAGTTTTGAGAAAACAGGATATGTTTTTTCTCTTTCTGCTAATAACTTGCTTAACGAGCACTATTGGTATGGAGGTCGTGGTATGATTACGCCAGGAATGTTACGTGAGGTAATCTTATCTTTTAAATTGAAATTATAAAGCGCTATTTTTAAACTTAAAGTGAAAAAAATTACAAAAATATCATTTAAAATTCACAGTTACCTCGGATTAATTTTCGGGGTACTGTATCTGTTTTTCGGAATTTCGGGTGCATTACTGGTTTTTCAAAAAGAGATCGAGTATTTCAATAACCCGCCAATGCACTACTGTGCAAAGGGAAGCAATTCCATTTCATTAAACGAGATGTATTATAAAGTTTCGGAAAGGTATCCTGAAGCACGACAGATTATGCTGCATACTTTTCCAAGAAGTACCTGTGATACATACGAATTTATGATTTATAATTATCAGGATAATGTGGCCCATAATTATCTCTACTGCTGTATGGTTGACCCTTATAGTGGAAAAATTGTAAGAGAAGGAGATTTTAGTTCTCTTCAATCCCCTTTTTTTCGCTGGCTCTATCTTGCGCACTACTCGCTTTTAATTGATAAACCAGGCAGACTCATAACTGCCATTTCGGCCATTGCTTTACTGATAAACTTGATTACCGGTGTGATTATTTATCGTAAAAAAATATTTACTACACTTACATTCAAAGAGAAGTTAAATCGTAAATCTGCCAGAACCTTTAATTCATCACTCCACAGAATTATAGGTGTCTGGACTTTGATGCTTAATTTCATTCTTTTTTTTACGGGTTTCTGGATGAATAAAAGTCTTTTTTTACCCGCAGAATGGGAAATAATTCCCAAAAAAGAACAGCATTACAAGGTAAAAGCAAATATTGATCAAGTGATAAAACATGCTAGCGAAATTCCGAATTTCAATCCAATAGCTGTAAAAATAGCTAATGATAAAAAAACTGAAATAGTAGTAAGTGGTGAGTTTTCTGATACCAAAAATCCGCTTTATTTTGGCAAAGGCAGTGACGTTTATTATGACCGTGATAGTGGAAATTGGCTAAAAACTATACGGATTGAAGAAAAACCATTTTCCGACCGTTTTTATTGGATGATGAAACAGCTTCACCGAGGTGATTATGATAATATTTTTATCAAAATTCTTTATGTATTTGCCGGATTTAGTCCTGCGATCCTTTCTATTACTGGATTTTTTCTTTGGAAAAGAAAAGGCAGAAAGCAAACGGATTAATGGTATGAAATCTGGTATTTATACTATTTCTTAAAGTACCTAAAATATTTATAAATGCACAGTAGTTGAGTTTTCTATTTTTTTAAATTACAAGTATTTAATTTAGTTAGTCATTTAGCACCATCAAGATTAGACTTTATGAAAGTATTTGAAGGGCAAAGCATATTAAACTATAAATTTCTAGATGATAAAATGTGTGTAAATAGCAAAAGTGAGAGTTTATGTAAACCCTCACTTTTTTTATTTACATTTTAGTATAGTTTCAAAATTGTAAACGTTCCTGCTTTTTTTTACTGTTTTGCTAAATACTTTTGCTATTATAATAGTTCTATTTCTTGTAGGATTATAAAAAACAAGAAAAAAAATTAGTGAATTTTAAAAATATGGACTGTGAAAAAATTACACTATTTTTTATTTGCATCATTTCTATGATTAATTAGAAGCCCAATGGTTAAAAACTATTGGGTTTTATTATTTAAAATAAAAACTTTAGAATTGAAAATCTAAATCAACTAGTATAAATAACAACAAATTAAGCACTTTTATCATACTAAGCAGGAACGTTTTTCGAAACTTCCTGCTTTTTTGTTTCTAGCAAGACACGAAATACTAATAGAAATTTGTACCATCAAAATTATATTTTATGGATTTCCCAATGTTTCATTTAGATTGGCTTAATAATAGAATGCTTATAGCCATTATTGCCATTCTTCACGTTATTATTAATCACGGTTTAGCTGTAGGATTTATGCCTTTTGTGACTTGGCTAGAACAAAGAGGTGTTTCTAGAAGTGGTAAAGATCAAATTACCGATCTAGAATGGGATGCTATGGTGTACAAAATTATGAAAATCGCCTTCATCATCACGACAACTCTTGGCGCAATGACTGGCGTAGGAATTTGGTTCTCTGTTGCGCTAGTTAGCCCAGCTTCAATAGGAAGCTTAATTCGAGTTTTTTATTGGGCTTGGTTTATAGAATGGTTAGTTTTTGTAACCGAAGTAATCTTAATTATGATCTACTTCCTTACTTGGAAAAACAGCAACAGCACCTTAAAAGCCAAACTAAGACATATTAATTTTGGTTGGTATTTGAGTATTTTCTCTTGGATAACAATGGCTATTATTGTTTCGATTCTAGGATTTATGATGGATCCAGGGAATTGGCAAACTCATAAAAGTTTACTAAACGGCTTTACTAACCCAATATACTTACCTCAACTCCTATTTAGAACACCAACGGCTATGCTAGTCGCTGGAATTTTTGGAATGTTTTTAATCACAATTTTTACTAAATCAGGAAGCGAATTGCGATTAAATGCTGTTAAATACGCTTCGAAATGGTTGTTGCTTTGGGCTCCTATTTCGATGATGGGCGCTTTTATCTACTATAAAGCTATGCCTGATGCTATGACAGCAAATATGAGTACTGCTGTAGGTACAATCACATTTTCTCAGTATTATGATTTGTTAAAATACTTTGTGGCAGCTGGTGTAGGATTTACATTAATTGTTGGAATACTTGGGATTTATAAAACAAAAGTATTAAAACCCTATATTGTTATTGTACCCGTAATTACCGCTATTGCTTATTTAGGTTTCTTTGAAAGAGTGCGCGAATTTATAAGGAAACCATATGTAATTGGACAATATATGTACTCCAATCTTTTGCTGGAGGATGATTATGTAGTGTACAAACAAGATGGAGTTTTGAAACACGCCACCTATACTTCTGTCAACGAAATCACAAAAGACAATAAAGTTGAAGCGGGTAAAAACGTATTTGTAATCGCTTGTAGCAGATGCCATACTTCTCAAGGAGTAAATAGTGTAGTATACGTTTTTGACAGAATGTATGGTGGCAGCGGAAAGCCTTTGGATATTGCCTCAATGGCTGCTTATATGCCAAATATGCATAGCGGTAGAACATTTATGCCAGAATTTCCCGGAAATGAAAAAGAAGCAGAAGCACTTGCAACTTACATTAAATACTTACAACAAACTGGTGATGTTTTAGAGGGGGTTCAAGAAGAAGGGATTTCGATTAACCCAAACAATACCGCAGCTGCATTAATTAACAAAAACAAATAAAATGATTCATAGTTTACTTATAGCCTTACAAAACGTTACCCCTGTTCCAAAAGATATTCCGTTACCGTTACCTCTTCCTGAATGGCTTTTGGTTGTCTTACTTGTAGTTTCATTTTTAGTTCATCTTCTGTTTGTGAATCTTATGGTCGGCGGATCCCTATTGACTCTTTGGTCACAAATTAAAGGATTAAAAAATAAAGAATATGACATTCTTGCTCACGAAATAGCCGCAACTATAACGGTAAACAAAAGTATAGCCGTAGTAATGGGAATTGCTCCCTTATTAAGTATCAATGTACTGTATACTATTTACTTTTACTCTGCTAATGCGCTTACTGGATTAATGTGGTTAGCAGTAATCCCATTAGTAACCGTGGCATTCTTGTTAACCTATTTGCATAAATACACTTGGGAAACATTAGAAAATCATAAAGCTATTCATATTTCAATTCTTGCAGTCGCAGTAGCTATATTCTTGTTTATTCCTTTGATCTTTTTAACCAATATTAACTTGATGCTTTTTCCTGAAAAATGGAG
The DNA here is from genome assembly GCF_038739875.1 of Flavobacterium polysaccharolyticum. Lineage (NCBI taxonomy): Bacteria > Pseudomonadati > Bacteroidota > Flavobacteriia > Flavobacteriales > Flavobacteriaceae > Flavobacterium > Flavobacterium polysaccharolyticum. The sequence goes on along the minus strand of NZ_JBCGDP010000020.1, from coordinate 2,044 downwards.
TTTGGTCAAAGGCTTTTTTAGTGCGTTAACTTTACCCAATGTATTTCCAAGATACCTTCATTTTATTTTTGCTTCATTATCTATTACTGGTTTGTTTTTACATTGGTATATGGGTCGCAAAAATTACCCATTCGAAACTATTTTTCCAACGTTTACAAGATATGAGCTGAAGAAAAAAGGATATTCATTGGCTTTGGTCGGATCGGTTATTCAATTTTTAATAGGCCCAATTGTGCTTTTAACCTTACCTTCAAAAGGATTAGGTTGGAATTTGGTTTTTGTCATTTTAATTGGAGCTAGTATTGCTCTTCCTGCAATGTGGATGATGTGGAAAGGAATAAAAGGGGATGAAACTACCATTGATAAAGATTTCAAAAAAGTATTGATATTAATGACAATTACTGTAGTTTTTATGGGATCTGGTCGTCAAATTTATCGTTCCAATGCATTAGAAAAACACCGTGAGTTGGTTCGATTAAAAACCAATGAATTTCAAGAAATTAAAAAAATAGCCATTGCCAAAAGTAAAGAGGCTAAAGCCAATGAAAGCAATGCTAATCTTTCTGGTGCCGATAAAGGGAAAGCAGTATTTAATCAATACTGTGCTGCTTGCCACAAACCCGATGTGAAATTAGTTGGCCCACCAGTAAAAGAAATGGCAACCATCTATAAAGGGAACAAAGGTGACTTACAAAAATGGATTAAAAACCCAGGCAAAAAAAGACCTGACTACCCTCAAATGCCAGGGTTTGAGTCACAGTTATCACAAGAACAATTGGATCAATTATCAGAATATATTTTAACCATAAAATAAGAAATGTCAAAGTTGTTCTACATAGTACCAATCATTGCTATGCTCATTACCATCAGTAGTGTGATGGTTTTGAATGAAAAAAACGCCAAAACACAGTTAATTAATAACAAAAGAATCTTAATAGTAGACTCTTCAAAAAAAAATAATTTAAAAAAATAAGTATGACACAAGTATTAGCCATTATGATAATTGTATTTGTAGCATTATCAATTGTTTTTTTATTAAAAATAAAAAACACTTCGCTTAAAATAACAAAAAGTAAAGAATTGAACAACGAGGAAAACAAACTTGAAAAAAACTATCAGTTCATTAAAGGTCTTTTTTAAATATCAAAATCCAATCTTACTTGAAAAACTCTAGTCGTAATGAGTTGCTTTTCCATAATTAAGCGTTTCAAAAAGATTGGTTTTACTACTACCTTGCTGCAAAAAAGCAAGGTAGTAGTTAGTATAGATCATTTCAGCATAATATATTCGTTAAAAAGTGTCCCCTGAATTTATTTAGAAATGATCTCTGAAAACCCTGTTGCTGCTGACACACACAGGGTTTTCTTTTTTATTACATATCAATTTCTTAAATTTTAAATAGCAATTGTAGTACCTATTTAACCCATTTGAAAACTCCCAATTGCATCTTGTAATTGGGAGTTTTTTTAAAGTACTGACAACACTAAATTAAACTACCTTTACTAGATTCTCTAAAACAAGTAATTATGGCAAAAAGTCTAAATGCTAAAAAAACAGCAAAAAAAGAACCGCTAAAAACAGCGAAAGAAAAAAAAGAAGAAAAACGAGATAAAAAAAATAGTCCCAATAGAGACTAGAAAAAATGAATTAGCAGCTTTTTTAATCTATACTACTAAAAGCTGCTAATAAAGTAAGTAGGCTCTGTTGAAAAATCAAAAATCATTGAATTTATTGTTGCTTAGAAGTTTTTTTACAATAGTAAGTCCAAGGAAATTCTATAAAATGTTTCAAACCCCTTGCAATTGATAGTTGAATCCTCCGTCTATTTACAAATATTCTATTTTTGTTTAGTACATGACAAAATTACATTTTACTAAAAATCAATAATATACAAGTTAATTAATTTGCAAAAAAGAGTGATATTTCGTACATTATAGAATTATTACGACATAATTTTTATAATGAAGAATACCTGTCTTGAGGGTAAAGATACAGAGCTTATTTCAGTTTTACAAGGTCATTTCAAAGGGAAACTCAATTTAGC